>NZ_BAAGSN010000006.1:332310-364649 GCF_054782415.1 Sinomonas soli
TCTGGGACATGCCGTGGGGCACCCCGGCCTACAACGACGCGGCGAAGAAGCTCGTCGAGGGCTACCAGCCGGCCTCGGGCAACCTCAAGGCGAACTACCAGATCATCCAGTGGAACAACTTCTACCAGACGTTCTCCTCGGCCATCGCGTCCAAGACCGGCCCGGCCGTCTCGACCGGCGGCGGCTTCCAGGCCTTCCAGTTCGACCAGCAGGGGCAGATCGCCCACGCCGACGGCGTGATCGACGCGATGAAGAAGAACGGGATGTACGACGACCTCCTGCCCGGCGTCCTCGATCCGTTCAAGTCCGCCAACGGGTACGTCGCGGTCCCGTGGCAGCTGGACATGCGCGTCTTCTGGTACCGCAAGTCGCTCTTCGACCAGGCCGGCGTGGCCCTGCCGAAGGACTGGGCCACGCTGCTCGAGGCGGGCAAGGCGCTCAAGAAGATCGGGGCGTTCGGCTTCATGACCGGTGCCGGAGCCGGCAACAACTACGGCAACCACTCGATGATCATGATGATGGTCAACAACGGCGGCGGCGTCTGGTCCAAGGACGGCCAGCTCGACCTCATGAACGACCGCAACGTCGAGGCCATCGAGTTCCTGCTCGAGCTGCGCTCCAACGGCATCATCGACCCCGCGTGCCTTGGCTACACGACGGACAACATGTCGGCGCAGTGGAAGGACAAGAAGGCCGGGTTCGGGCTCTTCCAAGTCGGGGTACCCCAGCGCGTGGGCGACACCTCCGGCGACATCATGGTCGCCGACCCGATCGCCGGGCCGCACGGGGACAAAGCCACGATCGTCTTCCCGAACAACATCATGATGTACAAGAACACCCCCTCGCAGGCGTCCTCGGAGGCCTTCCTGGTCAACTACCTCGGCCAGCTCAAGGAGCTCTGGAAGCAGAAGCTCATGAACTCGCTGCCGGTCTTCAAGTCGATCACCGAGATCCCGGAGTTCGCCAACGATCCGAACAACGTCAAGATCGTCAAGGACTGGCAGCCCATCGCCAAGACCTTCGCCGCCCAGGGCTCCGCCCTCAATGCCAACCTCGCCGCGCTGGACGGCGGCCAGGCCCTGAACCAGTTCACGCAGACGGTCCTCACCGGCCAGACGGACGCCAAGAGCGCGCTGCAGACGTTCCAGACCAGCCTCCAGTCGGTCATCAAGTCCTGACCGGGGTGCCCACCATGACATCAACAGCCGGCATCGCCCGGGCCCGCAAGGGCCTGGGCCCGGGCGGCCCCGGCCGCGCCGCAGAATCCAACCGCAGGAGCAGGCTCAGCACCCAGGCGAAGCGGACCTTCTTCTGGCTCCTCCTGCCCTCGGTCATCCTGCTCGTCCTCATCCACGGCTACCCGCTCGTGTACGCCGCGGTCCAGGCCACGCACAACGGGTCCCTCATCGAGACCGGCCAGTTCGTGGGGCTCGAGAACTTCGCCGCCGTGCTGAACTCGCCCAAGTTCTGGAAGGCCGCCGAGTTCACGCTCGTCTTCACCATCGTGGGCGTGTTCGGCTCGTGGCTCGTGGGCATGGGCCTGGCCCTGCTGCTGCGCACCCGCATCCCCGCCGGCGGGACGTTCAAGGTGCTCCTCCTGCTGCCCTGGGTCGTGCCCATCGTGGTCTCCTCGACGGCGTGGAACTGGCTCGTGGCCACGCCCACGAGCCCGATCCCCACGATCTTCCGGGCGCTCGGGCTCGGCGCGCCCTACTTCCTCGCCGACCCGACGCTCGCCGCCATCATGGTGTGCCTGTTCAAGGTGTGGGTCAGCTTCCCCTTCATGATGATGATGACGAGCTCCGCGCTGGCCTCCGTGGACGGCACCGTCTACGAGGCGGCGAGCATGGACGGGGCCACCCGCTGGCAGCAGTTCACCGGCATCACGCTGCCGCTGATCGCCCGCTCCACCTACATCTCGTGGATCCTCATGACGATCTTCTGCGTCAACGACTTCCCCACGATCTACCTCCTCACGGGCGGCGGACCGGTCGACGCGACCACCTCGCTCGTGGTGCTGGCCTACCGCACCGTGTTCCAGGACTTCCAGACCGGCACCGGCGTGGCGATCGCCTTCCTCATGACCATGACCCTCGTGGTGGTCTCAGCCCTCCTCTACCGCCAGATCCGAAAGTCGAGCGTCGAATGAGCACCGTCCTGCACACGCACACGGCCCCCGCCGCAGGCGGGGCGAACGCCGACGGAACGGGCGCGCGGCCCTCCCGGAAGCGCCGCACCGTTTCCGAGGCCGACCTGCGCGGGCGCTGGTGGCGCTTCGCGCTCATCCTCGCGATCACCGCCGTGGTCCTCATCCCGATCCTCGTCGTCGTGGTCCTCGCCTTCAGCCCGTCGTCGACGAGCAGCTCCACGGGGCCCACGTTCGAGAACTTCACGAACGTGTTCGAGGAGACCCTGGCCTCGACCTGGCTCAAGAACAGCCTCGTCGTGACCCTCGCGACCGTCCTCGTCTCCGTGGCGGTCGCCGCGCCGGCCGGCTACGTGCTCTCCAGGGGGCGCAGCCGCGCCGTGGCAGGGTATTCGCTGCTGCTGTTCGTCATGCAGTCGCTGCCGATCATCACCTCGGTGGTCCCGCTGTTCATCCTCTTCGCGACGATGGGCCTCGTGGACAACCTCCTGGGCCTGACGATCGTCTACGTGGCCTCCACGATGACCGTGGCGACCTGGATGATGGCCGCCTACTTCGACTCGATCCCGGGCAGCCTCGAGGAGGCCTCCTGGATCGACGGGTGCTCGGTCTTCGGCTCGTTCCGGAAGATCGTGCTGCGCAACAGCCTCCCCGGCGTTCTCTCGACCGCGATCTTCGCCTTCCTCCTGGCCTGGAACGACTACCTCGTGGCCATCGTGTTCCTGCGCTCGAACGAGATCTTCACCCTCCCCATGGGCGTGCAGTCGTTCTTCCAGCAGAACCAGACCGACTGGGGCGGCGTCATGGCACTCGCCGTGGTCATGATGCTCCCGCCGATCGTCGTCTTCGCCGCGCTGAACAAGTACTTCAGCGTGGGCGGCATCGGCGGCTCGCTCGCCGGCCGCTGACACGCCCTCCTCCCCCAGCACTCCCCCGCCCACGACCTCTGAGAGGACACTGTCCCCATGACGTACTCCGTGCAGCTCTACTCCGTCCGCGACGCGATCGAGGCGGACCTCCCGGGCACGGTCGCCCGGCTGGCCCAGATCGGCTACACACAGGTGGAGCCCTACAACTTCGCCGCCCGCGCCGACGAGCTCGCCGCGGCCTTCGCCGAGCACGGCATCACGGCCCCCACGGCGCACGCGCCGCTGCTGTCCGCAGACCAGGACGAGATCTTCGCCGCGGCGACGCGGCTCGGCATCGGCACCGTGATCGACCCGTACCTCCCCGCCGAGCACTGGCAGGACGAGGCGACCATCCGCGACACGGCGGCCCGGCTCAACGCCGCCGCCAAGAAGGGCGCCGAGCACGGCATCCGCGTGGGCTACCACAACCACGACTGGGAGATCTCTTCAAGAATCGGGGGCACCACGGCGCTCGAGTTCTTCGCGGGCCTGCTCGACTCCGAGCTCGTCCTCGAGGTCGACACCTACTGGGCCGCCGTGGGCGGGGAGGACCCCGCCGCGCTCCTGAGCCGCCTCGGCGACCGCGTCGTCGCGCTCCACCTCAAGGACGGGCCGGTCGACCACGACAAGAAGGCCCAGCTCCCCGCGGGCCAGGGCAGGCTCGACATCTGGGGCGTCATCGCCGCCGCGAAGAACCTCGAGGTCGGCGTCGTGGAGTTCGACGACTACGCCGGGGACATCTTCGAGGGCGTCGCGGAGTCCCTGCGCTACCTCGAGGCCGGCGCGCCGTCGTCGGCCGAGGCGACCTCGGGGGCCGCGAAGTGAGCCGCGGGCCGGTCTGCGTCGCCGTCATCGGCGCGGGCGTCATCTCCAAGCAGTACCTCGACAACCTCACCGCGTTCCCCGACGTGAAGGTCCACGTCATCGCCGACCTCTTCCCCGAGGCCGCCAAGGCCCGCGCCGAGGAGTACGGGATCGCCGAGCACGGCGCCCCGGAGCTCGCGCTGAACCACCCCGACGTGGAGATCATCGTCAACCTCACGATCCCGGCCGCGCACGTCGAGGTCGCCACCGCCGCCGTCCGGGCGGGCAAGCACGTGTGGACGGAGAAGCCGTTCTCCCTCGACCGCGCCAGCGGCCTCGCACTCCTGAAGGAGGCGGACGACGCCGGCCTGCGGCTCGGGTGCGCGCCGGACACCTTCCTCGGCGCGGGCCTCCAGACCGCCCGGCGCGTGATCGAGCGGGGCGACATCGGGGTCCCGCTCACGGCGCAGACGGTCTTCCAGACCCCGGGACCGGAGTCCTGGCACCCGAACCCCGCGTTCCTGTTCCAGCCGGGCGCCGGCCCGCTGTTCGACATGGGGCCGTACTACCTCACCGCCCTCGTCCAGACGTTCGGCAGCGTGCGCCGGGTCGCCGCCGTGGGCTCGACGTCGCGCGCCACCCGCGTGATCGGCTCGGGCCCGAAGGCGGGCGAGGAGTTCACCGTGGAGGTCCCCACGCACGTGAGCGCCCTGGCCCAGTTCGAATCGGGCGCGTCCTCCCACAGCATCTTCAGCTTCGAGTCCCCCCGGACCCGGATGGGCTTCCTGGAGATCACCGGGACCGAGGCGACCCTGTCGCTGCCGGACCCGAACTACTTCGACGGCGAGCTGCAGATCTGCAGGGCCGGCGAGAAGGAGTGGACCGCCGTCCCCACGGCCGGCCCCGCCAACGGGCGCGGCATGGGCGTGCTGGACATGGCCCGCTCGATCCGGGCCGGCCAGCCCCACCGCGCCACCGGGCAGCTGGCCTACCACGTGCTCGACACCATGGTCTCGATCGCGGAGTCGGTCGACTCCGGCGAGTTCGTCCCGGTGGCGAGCAGCGCGCCGTCGTCCGCTCCCCTGCCCGAGGACTGGGCGCCCACCGAGGCGACCCTGGACGGGGTCCGGGCATGAGCCCCGGGACCGGGCCCCTCGGGGTCGCGGTGATCGGATATGCGTTCATGGGCCGCGCGCACTCGCACGCGTGGCGCAACGTCGGGGCGTTCTTCGACGTCCCGGCGGTCGAGCAGAGGGTCCTCGTGGGCCGGGACGCCGAGGCCGTGGCCGAGGCCGCCGCGAAGCACGGCTGGGCGGAGTCCGCGACGGACTGGCGCGAGGTGGTCGCCCGCGACGACGTGCACATCGTGGACATCTGCGCCCCCGGGTGGATGCACGCCGAGATCGCCGTCGCGGCCCTCGAGGCGGGCAAGCACGTGCTCGTGGAGAAGCCGCTCGCCAACACGCTGGCCGAGGCGGAGCGGATGGCCGAGGCCGCCCGCTCGGCGCGGGAGCGCGGCGTCGCCTCGATGGTCGGCTTCACGTACCGGCGCGTCCCCGCCCTGGCCTATGCGAAGCAGCTCATCGCGGCCGGGCGGCTCGGCGCCGTCCGGCAGGTCCGCGCGTCGTACCTGCAGGACTGGCTCGCCGACGAGGAGGCGCCCATGACGTGGCGGCTGCGGAAGGAGACGGCCGGCTCCGGGGCGCTCGGGGACATCGCCTCCCATGCGGTCGACCAGGTCCAGTACCTGCTCGGCGACACCGTCACGGAGGCCTCGGGCCGGCTGCAGACGTTCGTGCGCCGCCGGCCCGGTCCGGCGGGGATCGAGGACGTGACGGTCGACGACGCCGCCTGGGCCACGCTGTCCCTCGCCTCCGGGGCGGTCGCCTCGGTCGAGGTCTCCCGCGTGGCGACGGGTAGGAAGAACTCCCTGCGGATCGAGGTGTACGGCTCCGACGGCGCCCTCGCGTTCGACCTCGAGCGGCCCGGCGAGCTCGAGTTCCTCGACGCGACGGCGCCGGCGGAGGAGGCCGGCTTCCGCCGGATCGTGGTGACCGAGCCCGGCCACCCGTACATGGGCGCCTGGTGGCCGCAGGGCCACATGATCGGCTGGGAGCACGCCTTCACCCACCAGGCGCGCGACTTCCTGCTGGCGATCCGGGACGGGGACGCCCCGTCGCCCTCGTTCGAGGACGGCCTGCAGGTCCAGCGGGTCCTCGCCGCCGTCGAGGAGTCCGCAGCAGACAAGTCCGCCACCGTCCACGTCGGCTGAGCGAAGCCCCCACGCTGGTTGAGCGACGTCGAAACCCTAGGAGATCCCATGCCCCGCCCGTTCACCCTGTTCACCGGCCAGTGGGCCGACCTCACGCTCGAGGAGGTCGCCGGGCTCGCCGCGGGCTGGGGCTACGACGGCCTCGAGATCGCCGTCTCCGGCGAGCACCTCGACGCCTCCCGCTGGGACGATCAGGCCTACCTCGACGAACGCCTGGGCATCCTCGAACGCCACGGCCTGCAGCTCTACGCGATCTCCAACCACCTCAAGGGCCAGGCCGTGTGCGACGACCCTATCGACTTCCGCCACCAGGGAATCGTCGGCTCCGCCGTCTGGGGCGACGGCGACCCCGAAGGCGTGCGCACCCGCGCCGCCGAGGACCTCAAGGACACCGCCCGCCTCGCCCGCGCCCTCGGGGTCAAGACCGTGGTCGGGTTCACCGGGTCCTCGATCTGGCAGTACGTGGCCATGTTCCCGCCCGTGGCCGCCTCCGTGATCGACGCCGGCTATCAGGACTTCGCCGCCCGGTGGAACCCCATCCTGGACGTCTTCGACGAGTGCGGGGTCCGGTTCGCCCACGAGGTCCACCCCTCCGAGATCGCCTACGACTACGTCTCCACCCAGCGCGCCCTCGAGGCCATCGGCCACCGGCCGGCCTTCGGACTGAACTGGGACCCGTCCCACATGATGTGGCAGGGCCTGGACCCGGTCGCGTTCATCACCGACTTCGCCGACCGCATCTACCACGTGGACTGCAAGGACACCCGGATGCGCATGGGCAACGGCCGGGCCGGGATCCTCTCCTCCCACCTGCCCTGGGGCGACCCCCGCCGCGGCTGGGACTTCGTCTCCGCCGGCCGCGGCGACGTCCCCTGGGAGGACTGCTTCCGCGCCCTGACCGCGATCGGCTACGACGGGCCCATCTCGGTCGAGTGGGAGGACGCCGGCATGGACCGCCTCGTCGGGGCCCCCGAGGCCCTCGCCGCGCTGAAGAAGTTCGACTTCGCCCCCGCCACAGCCTCCTTCGACGCCGCCTTCAGCAACCAGGCCTGACCTCGCCCCCGACGCGCCGTGGAGCAGCGGGCCCTAAGCCTCTGACATTTTTGGTGACACATCGCCGTAAAATGAAGGTATGCCCCGCATCCAGGCCGAGTCGAACGCAGCCCAGCGAGCGCTCACGCAGCGCCGGATCCTCGACGCGTTCGGCCAGCTCCTGTTCACCCGCGGGCTGCCCGGGCTGACGATGACGGATGTCGCGCGCCAGGCCGGCGTCGGCCGGACTGCCGTGTACAACTACTACGCGGACATGGAGGAGCTGCTGATCGGCTACGCCCTCGACGAGACCGGCCGGTTCCTCGGCGACCTCAAGGCCAAGCTGTCGGGGCTCGAGAATCCCATCGACCGCCTGGCCGTGTACATCCGCGCGCAGGTCGAGGACCTCTCCCGCCGCCACCTGCCTCCCGGACCGGCCATGCGGGCGGTGCTCTCGCCGTCGTCCTTCGCCAAGCTGGGCGACCACGTCGGCGAGCTCAACGCGCTCCTGACCCAGATCCTCCGCGACGCGATGGCGCAGGGCTACCTCCCCGAGGCGGACGTCGACGAGCTCGTGGGGCTCGTCCACGGCTCGCTGACGGCGAGCGCCGACCGCGGCCGCGGCGAGGACGAGGCGCCCGACGACGACGCGGACCGCCGCACGGAGGCCACCGTCCGCTTCATCCAGCTCGGCGTGGGCGCCCGGTTCGACCCCCAGGGCAGGCCCGTGCGCCGCTGAACCGCGGCCCCGGCACCCAGCGACCCGGCAGCGCTCAGCCGCCGGCGCCCGGAGTCGCGGTCGGCACGGTGCACAGGATGGGCCCGGGCGTCTGGTCGACGAGCTTCGGGTCCGCCAGGGCCTTGAAGGCCGGACCGAGGATGAGGTCCACACTCGCGTCCGCCCTCCCGTCGCGCACGTAGATGCTGCCCGGGACGTTGCGCTGGAGCGTGAACGCGGCGGCCTCCCCTGCGAAGCCGCCGCGCACCACCGCGGTGGCGCCCACGGCGAGGCGCTCGTTGCCGACGTTCTTCACGGCGAAAGCGCGCTTCTTGAGCTCGCCGCCGATCTGGTTGGCGAGGCCGTCCCTGCCGGTCGCGTTGAGCACGTTGACCGTGACCTTGGCGGGCGGCAGGTAGTCGTAGTTGCCGGCGGGGCAGGTGGCCACGGTGGGCTGGGAGGCCGGCTGCGGGAGGGTCAGGCGCCCGGAGATGACGGCCCAGGCGGTGGCCGCCCCGGCGACCACGAGGCCCACGAGGAGGGTGATCGCGATGCCGTGGCGGATCCTGCGCCATGTGCGGCTCGCCCGCTCGCTCGGGTCGGGCTCCTCCTCGAACTGGGTGCGCAGCTCGGTGCCGCTCACCACGTGGTGTCCGTGGTACTGGCTCAGGTCCTGGGGGCGGCGGGACACGGGGGGCTCACGCGTCGAGGTCCAGGATGCGGGCGTGGATGGCGGTGCGCTGGTGCAGCGCGGTGCGGACCGCCCGGTGGAGGCCGTCCTCGAGGTACAGCACGCCCTTGTACTGGACCACGTGCGGGAACAGGTCCCCGAAGAACGTCGAATCCTCGGCGAGCAGCGCCTCGAGGTCGAGCGTGCGCTTGGTGGTCACGAGCTCGTCCAGCCGCACCGGGCGCGGCGGGAGGGCGGCCCAGTCCTTCGGCGTGTTGTAGCCATGGTCCGGGTAGGGGCGCCCCTCGCCCACCGCTTTGAAAATCACGGCTCCAGCCTAGGCGCGCGGGGATCGGGGCCGCAGCGCGGCGGGGGGCATTGTGGCCAAACGGTTACTCGCGTTCCCGGCGGCCGTCCCGATGGGAGAATGGGGCCATGGAGACCGCACCGCCCTTTGCCCTGCTGCTCGACGTGGACGGCCCGATCGCGAGCCCCGTGACGCGCACCGTGAAGCCCGAGATCATCGCCCTCCTGAACGAGCTCGGCGCGGCCGGGATCCCGATCGTCTTCAACACGGGCCGCTCGGACGCGTTCATCCGGGAGCAGGTGATGGACCCCATGGTCGCCGGGGGCATGCCGGAGGACCTCATGGTGCACGCCGTGTGCGAGAAGGGCGCCACCTGGTTCTCCTTCACCGCCCGCGGCGCGGGCACGGTGCACGTGGACCACGGTCTGGCGGTGCCGTCCGCGTTCGCCGACGACATCCGGGGGCTGGTCGCTGCGAGCTACAGCGGCCACATGTTCTTCGATGAGACGAAGCGCGCCATGGTCTCGGTGGAGCAGCGCGTGGACGTCTCCAACGCCGACTACCGGGCCGAGCAGGAGCGCTTCGACGCCGACGCGATGGGCCTCATGGCGCGCCACGGCCTCGGCGCCACGCGACTGGACCACCACGTGCCCGGCAGCGACGACTCGGTGGACTACCGGGTGGACCCCACGATCATCTCGACCGACATCGAGTCCGTGCGCCTGGGCAAGGACCTCGGCGCCGCCCGCGCCTGCGAGCGCCTGCGCCGGGACGGGATCGTGCCCGAGGCCTGGTACACGATGGGCGATTCGCGCACCGACTACGCGATGGCGGACTGGTTGCACCACAACGACCACACCGTCGCCCACGTCGACGTCCGCCCCGCGGACGGCGTGCCGGAGAAGCCGTACCAGATCCTCACCTCCGCCTACCTGGGCCTGGGCCCGGAGGTGATCCACGACGACGCCGGCCTCGCCTTCCTGATGCGGTGGCGGGACGCGCTGGCCCTCGCCGACTGACCCGCCGCGCTATCAGGCGGCCGGGACCTCGGCGGGGAGGACCGCCGCGATCGCTGCGCGGAGCTCGGCGGAGTCCGGCTCCACCGAGGAGCGGAACCGCCCCACCACCTGGCCCTCGGGGTCCACGAGGAACTTCTCGAAGTTCCACTTGACCTTCTCCCCGAGGTCGTCCCCGGCCGGGTACTGGGTGAGCGCGGCGTAGAGCGGATGCTGGTTCTTGCCCAGGACGTCGGACTTGGCGGCGAGCGGGAAGGTGACGCCGAAGTTGACCCGGCAGAACTCCTCGATCTCCTCGGCCGTTCCAGGCTCCTGCCCCGCGAACTGGTTGCAGGGGACGCCCAAGACCACGAGCCCGCGGTCCCTGAATGCGCGGTGGAGGGCCTCGAGGCCGTCGTACTGGCGGGTGTACCCGCACTTCGAGGCGACGTTCACCACGAGCACGGCGTGGTGCGCGAACGCGCCGAACGTCGTCTCGGTGCCGTCGTTGAGGGTCAGGGCAATCTCGTGCAGGCTCACCGGCCCAGTCTAGGCCCCCGGATCAGCAGGGCGGCGGTGCGGTCGCGGTGGGCGTCGGGCTGGGGGTCGGCGACGGCGTGGGGGTCGCAGTCGGGACCGCCGTCGGGGCGCAGGTGGGGAGCGCCGTCGTGGTCATCGCCGGGGCGGAGGCCGTGGTCCCGGCGGAGGGCGTCGGGGTGGGCGTCGCGCTCGGGGTGGGGGTCGGCGTCGGCTGCGGGGTGGACCCCACCGTCGGCGTCGGCGTCGGGGCCGGGGTCGGCACGGGGGCCTTGCTCGGGGCGGGCGACGGCGTGGGGCTGGCGGTGCTGGGCGCGGAACCGGCTGCAGGCGGCGGCACCGCGACGGTGCTCGGCGGGGCGGCGGGCGGGCCGGCCGGCGTCGGGTCCTTGAGCGGCGGCGGGGTCGGCGCCGTCGGGGCCGGGGCGATGCTCTCGCCCGGTGCGGGCTCGGCGGTGAGGACGGGGATGGCCCAGTTCTGCCGCTCGTTGGTCGACTTGCCGTCCTTCGGCGTGTAGTCGGTGACCTGGACGGGGCCGAGCGGGCCCTGCTGCGCGATGGGGATCAGCGTGAAGCTCATCGGGTCGACGTACTTGCCGTCCTTGATGGTCTCGAAGTGCAGGTGGCACCCGATCGCGGACCCGGTCTCGCCGACCAGCCCGATGACCTGGCCCACCTCCACCGACTCGCCGGTCTTCACGGCGGCGCCGAGCATGTGGTTGTAGGTGGTGACCAGCCCGTCGCCGTGGTCGATCTCGACCCGGTTCCCACCGCCCCAGGGGTGCCAGCCCGCGGCCCGGACCACGCCCGCATCGGCCGCGTAGACGGGGGTGCCGCACGGCGCGGCGAAGTCCTGGCCCCAGTGGAACTCCCCCGGCTGCCCGTTCAGGGGGCTGACCCGGTACCCGAACCCGGACGTGGGGGTGAGCGTGGCCAGCGGCGCGTAGAGCTTCCCCTCCCCTGGCCGGTGCATGTCCGCCTGGGCGACGAACACCGGCGAGACGTGGCCCGCCGCGAGCGAGCCGACCGCCGTCCTGTAGAACGGAACGACGGCGCCGGGGTCGGCGGTGATCGGACCCGGGAAGACATCGTCCGCGAGCGCCGGAGCGGCGCTGAAGACGAGGACGGCTGCCGCCGCCGCGATGCCGGCGCCGGTCCGGGCGCGCAGACGGGACAACGACGCAAAGAGGCCACGGGCCATCAGACTCCCCAATCAGTCGTGGCGCCGCCGCAGCCCGGCGCACCCTCACATTCTCAGCACGGCCGCCCCCGCGTGGCTAGGGCCGGTGGCCTGTGGATCGGCTGGGAGTTGCACGCTATGGGCGTGTCGTGTACGGAAGTACCAGCCGAGAGGGGTGCAGGGCGTCGCGGTAGACCTTGTGGGTCACCGGCCGGCCCACGGGGAGGTGGAACGCGTCCGGTGGGAGGAGCGAGTTGTGCTCGTCCACGAGCGGCTCGTCGTTGGAGAGCTCCACGGTGAGCCGGTGGCCGGGCAGGAACGTGGTCGCGAACGGGTACAGCCGCACCACGTACTCCTCGATCGCCCCCGGCTCGACCGGGACGGCGCGGGTGTGCGGGTGGTACGGGCTGCCCTCGGCGGTGCGCTCATCCAGCTCACGGTGCGATGCCTTGAGGTAGCCGGTGGTGATGAGCTGGCGCCTGCCGTTCGGCGCGCTGTCCCAGAGCCGCAGGATGAAGTTGGTGTCGTCCTGGTCGATCTCCGCGAACAGGTGGGCTGCGCCCGTGCCCATCATCTCGGTGGGCTCCTCGAACGGCTCCGTGGTCCAGTCGAGGATCTCGACCTTGTCCGTGACGGTGAGCGGGGCCTGGTAGAACCCGTCCGGGGCGGCCTGGGCGGGACCCATGCGCTCTGGCTCGGCCGAGAGCCTGCGGCGCGGGCGCAGGTACAGCGGCCGGTACTCGACCTCCCTGGGCGGGAAGGCGGTGCCGGTGACCTGCTCGCGCGAGCCCTCCACGAACACCGAGACCGCGGGCTCGTCCATGATGCCGTTGTCGATGCCCTTGATCCAGTAGTCGTACCAGCGGAACATCTTCTCGTGCTCCTCGATGAAGGGGCGCGACTGCATGGGCGGGTACGGGCCGATGTCCAGCTTCTTGGGGCCCCTGAGGGTGTTGAACAGCTCGATCGTGCCGTCGAGCGTCCAGCCGCGGCCCTGGTCGAGCTGCAGGTAGACCGGGATGTCGATGTCCTTCGCGAGGTTGACCGGGTTGCGCTCCTCGTACCACTCGCCGTCGAGCTCGTTCATGACGATGTCGAACCAGGCCTCGTGGTTCGTCGGGTAGTTCAGCGTGTGCACCAGGTTGGGCCACGCGGCCACGTCCGGGTCGGCGAGGCGCTCAGCGACGAGCTTCTCGATCTCCTCCGGGGTGTGCGTCTCGAGCATCCGGGACTTGACCCGGTCGGTGAAGGCCCAGCCCGAGTCGCCGCCGCGGCCCTCGCGGGCGGCGCGCGGCATGAACCACATGATGCCGCCGTGGTAGGTGGTCTCGTAGAAGTCGTAGTGGCCGCCGGAGACGAAGATCGCCTTGAGGTGCGGGGGCCGCTCGGCCGCCGCGAGGATCTGCATCGAGCCGAAGTAGGAGATGCCGATCATGCCCACGTTGCCGTCGCACCACGGCTGCGCCGCGACCCACTCGATGACGTCGTACGCGTCCTGGCCCAGGGAGACGCCGCCGGCGTTGTAGTTGCCGATGTGCTCCCCGCCCGAGTCGCCGGAGCCGCGCAGGTCCCCGATGACGTGGGCGTAGCCCTCACCGACCACGCGGGCGATGTCCCCCGCCTCGATGCAGCCGTCCCACATCGGGCTGGGACGCCGCTGCGGCGGCATGGTCAGCGCGAGGGCCTGCAGCTCCTTGCCGTACGGGCTCAGCGCCACGAGCGCGGGGCGGGGCGTCTCCTCGGTGCCGTGGTAGACGTCGAGTGCGAGCTCGACGCCGTCCCGCATCGGGGCGCGGAGGTGCTTGCGGACGGCGATGCTCTGGCCGCCCGCGTCGATGGTCTGGTACTCGGCCATGGCGGTGAATGCTCCTGTTCAGGACGTCGGGGTGGTGTGGCGGCCGGCGCGTGCGTAGCCGTCGAGGGTCGTGAAGAACGGGGACGGCTCGAGCGTCGGGTCGCCGTCGTAGCCCAGCTCGGCGGCGATCCGCTCGAACGGCGAGTAGACGGACTCAGTCTCCACCGCGCCGTCGTGCGGGTGGCGGCCGACGGCGGCGCGGATGCGCGCCTCGAGCGCGAGGCTCTCCTCGAGCGCGCGGCGGGCCTGGACGGCGTCGAGCTCGACGCCGTACGCCTCGCCGTCCGCTCCCCGGTACGGGTGCCCGAGGTACAGCCGCTCGGGCCGCACGGTGTCCCGCAGGTAGGTCAGGCTCGCCCGGTAGGCGTCCGGATCGGTGTAGCCGGGGAAGTGGTTGGCCGCACCGTGGATCTGGACGGCGTCGCCCACGAAGACGGCGTTCTGGCCGTCGAGGCGGTAGGCGACCGAGCCGGCCGTGTGGCCGGGCACGGGGTGGACGGAGAGGGTCACACCGCCCCCGAGGGAGAAGGCCTCCCCGCCCCGCACGAGCACCGCGGGCTCCATCTCGCCGGAGATCGCGGCGGCCGCGGCACGGGTCTGGTGCGCGAGGCCCTCGGGGTTGTTCAGGTACCGCTGCCGCCCGTTCGCGTACTCCTCGACGTGCCCGCCGCGGGAGCGCAGCATGTGGGCGTCCGCCTCGTGGATCACGACCTTCGCCCGGCCGCCCGTGAGGTCGAAGAGCGCTTTGGCGCCCCCGAGGTGGTCGATGTGCCCGTGGGTGAGGAAGACCCAGCGGACCTCGTCGATGCTCCGGCCCAGCTTCGCGAGGGCCGGGACCATGCCCTCCTCGGGGGAGGACGCGATGCCGGTGTCCACGATCGCTGGCTCGGGCGCGTCGATGAAGTAGCTGTAGAGGCCGAACCGGCCCCACGGGGAGACGAGCGGATGGACGGTGGCGGTGCTCATGGCTGCCTCTCGAGGGGGACGTCGGGTGCGGCCCGTTCTGGGGCCGCCGGGCCCGGTGCCTTGCGTGCGAGCGGCACGAACAGGAAGGCGACCGCGGCGATCACGCCGGGTACCGCGAAGAACAGGAAGTTCATCTCGAGCCCGAGGTTGAGCATCACGAGGACGCCGCCGAAGGTCGGGCCGACGATCGCGCCCAGGCGTCCGACTGCCGAGGCCAGGCCGATCGCCGTGGAACGCATGGCCGAGGGGTAGTGCTCCGCGACGAAGGCGTAGGAGATGTTCTGGGCGCCCATCGTGCAGGCGCCGGTGATACCCACGAGCACGAGGAGGACCGCCATGTTCCCGCCCATACCGAGCAGGCTCAGTGCCACGGCCGCGATGACATACATCGGCACGAGCACCTTCTTCACACCCCACGAGTCGGCGAGCCGGCCGAGGACGAGCGTTCCGACGATGGCGCCGACGTTCTGCACGATCACGAAGTTCAGGCTCGAGCCGAGCGGAAAGCCTGCCTGGACCATGAGGTTCGGCAGCCAGACCGTGAGGCCGTTGATCATGAGCAGGCACATGAAGAAGGCGATCCAGATCATCACCGTGCCCAGGGCGCGTCCCCTGGCGAACAGCGCGCGCACGGGGCTGCCGGGTGTCGCGACCGCCAGGCCCTCGAATCCGGCCTCCGACGCGACGGACACGGAGGGGTTGACCCTGGCGAGCACCGTGCGGAGGTGGTCCGCCCGGCCCCTGCGCAGGAGCATCGCGGGCGAGTCGACGAAGTACTTCACCATGAACGGCAGGAAGAAGAGCGGCAGGATTGCGACCCAGTACACGCTCTGCCAGCCGAACGCGGGGATGAAGTTCATGGCGACGAACGCGGCGAGGATGCCGCCCACATGGAAGAAGCACATGACGATCGCGACGAACGTAGTGCCCCGGCCCTTTGGGGCGTAGTCGGAGAGCATCGCAATCACGGTCGGCAGGATGCCTCCGATACCGAGGCCAGCGAGGATGCGGAAGACCGAGAAGGTGGCCGGGTCCGCGGCGAAGCCGCACAGCGCCGTCGCCACGCTGAAGAGCACCACGCTCGCGACGAGGATCTTCGTGCGCCCGAACCGGTCGGCCAGGATGCCGAACAGCACAGCTCCGACCATCATGCCGAAGAACCCGTAGCTGCCGATCGCACCGGCCTCGACCGGAGTCATGTGCCACTGCTTGATGAGCACCGGCAGTACCGAGCCGTACATCACGAGGTCGTACATGTCGAAGGTGATGATGACGCAGGCCCAGAAGAGCATGCCCACGTGGAAGCGGCTCAAGCCGGCTTCGCCGATGACGCGCCTGAAGTCGATCGCGGTCGTCATGGCTGCCTCACACCCGCGGTGGCCGAGGCCAGGAAGTCCCGGGTCTGCGCGAAGGCGGCCGCGTACTCGGGGATCCAGCCGAAGTTCGCGACGAAGCCGTGGTTGGCGCCCGCGTACCGGGTGACTGTCGTGTCCACGCCCGCGTCCGCCAGCCGCCGGCCGTACAGTTCGCCCTCGTCGCGCAGAGGGTCGAACTCCGCGGTGAGGATGAGTGCGGGCGGGAGTCCTGTGAGGTCCTCCCGCCGGATCGGGGAGACCAGCGGATCCGCGGGGTCCGCACCGCTGTCGAGGTAGAAGGCGTTGAAGGGCCTGAGGCCGGCGGTCTCGAGGCCGTACCCGGTTGCATTCTCGCGGAGTGACGGGTAGCGGTCCTCGTCGAAGTCGAGGTCCAGGGACGGGTAGTAGAGGACCTGGTGGGTGATCTTCTCGAACCCGTCGTCGTGCGCCATGGAGGCGACGGCGGCGGCGAAGGTGCCGCCGGAGCTGTCGCCGGCCACGGCCAGGGTCCGCCCGTCCCACTTCAGGGCCGCACCGTGCTCGGCGGTCCAGCGGACCACGGCGTAGCAGTCGGTCAGGCCCGCGGGGAATGGCGCCTCGGGTGCCCGGCGGTACCCGACGGAGACGACCTTGAGGCCGGTCTCCTTGGCCAGGGTGCGGGCCACGTGGTCGTGGGTCTCGAGGCTGCCGAGGAAGAATGCGCCGCCGTGGAAGTAGACGAGCAGCCCATAGGAGCCTGCCTCGGCCGGGGTGTAGATGCGGATCGGAACGTCTCCGGACGGCGTGGCGGCCACGGCGTCCTCGACCGTCAAGAGCGGCAGGCGGTCGGCGAGGGCCGGGACGCGCGACTCCTCGTCGGCGCGGAAAGCGGCAGGGTCGATCGGACCCGGCGGCGGGGCCGGGAGGGACGCGACGATCCGGGCTATCTCGGGATGCAGGGGCATGGAGGCTCAGGCCTCCGCGCGCTGGGCCGGCTGCCGCGAGGCGGGCTTCTGGCCGGGGAACACGTCGTTGACCTCGCCCTCGGACCAGCCCTGCCGGGAGATGCGCTGCAGCTCGTCCGTGACCGGCTTTCGGACGGACTGGTACTGGGCCAGGGCCTCCTTGACCGTGGCGGCCTGCTCGAGGGCGTCGGCGAGCGCTCCGGCGTCCAGGATGGCCGAGTTCGCGCCCTGCCCCTGGTGGTGCAGCATCGAGTGGGCAGCGTCCCCGATGAGGACCACCGAGTCCGAGTGCCAGACGTCGACGGGATCGATGTCGTAGACGGCGCGGATGTTCACGGCGTCCAGGTCCAGGTCCCGGGTGATCTGCACGATGCGCGGATCGAAGCCCTCCACGGTCGCCAGCAGGTCCTCCTTCGTGACCTTCGGCGCCCACGTGCCGTCCGGGTTGAGGACCGTGATGTCGAACGAGACCTGGCCTCGGTGGCGCAGCGGCAGGAAGTAGACCTTGGTGCCGTGGCCGATGTACATCCGCAGGTTGTCGTCGACCGCGAGCCCCTGGGCGGCGTCGGCGGAGATGACGGCGCGGTAGGCGTGCTCGCCCGAGAAGACGGGCGGGGCGTCGCTGAAGAGCTGCTGGCGCACGACCGACCGGATGCCGTCGGCGCCGATGACGAGGTCCGCCTCGACGACTGCGCCGTTCGCGAAGGTGAGCGTGGAGGTGGCGCCGCGGTCCTCGATCGACTCGAGCTTGTGGCCGAGGTGGACCATGCCCTCGGGCAGGACGCCCAGGAGCGCCTCGATGAAGTCGCCGCGGTGGATGAGGTGGGTGGGGCCGTAGACCTCGATCTCGGGCCACGAGTCCTTCACGATCGGGTCCCCGGTGGCAGAGAGGATCTCGAAGTAGTCGCTCGGGGAGCTCACGGCGGTGATCGCGTCCCGGATGCCCCACTGGCGGAAGCGGTCCATGGTGTTGGGCCGGAGCCCGATCCCGGCGCCGACCTCGCGGGTCTGGCCGGCCTGCTCGTAGACGTTGACCGTGGCGCCGAGCAGGCTCAGGGCCTTGGCGGCGGCGGCCCCGGCATAGCCGGCCCCGACGATGGCGATGTTCAGGTTCTTCAGGTCAGTGGTCTTCATGGTCGTAACCGCTTTCGGGAGCGTCAGTTCTTGATGGTGAGGAAGTCGGCGGGGTTCTCGACGAAGATCTGGGTGATCGTGGCCTCGTCGACGCCGGCCGTGCGCAGGTCCGGGATGAGCTGCTCGAAGATGTAGTTCACGGTGTGGCCCTTCACGCCCGGCCAGCCCAGCGGGCTGCAGTTGGCGTCCGCCGAGGCGAGGACCTGGCCGGCGTGGCCGCCCTGGACGAAGCGCAGGAAATGGTCGAGCCGCTGGTTCCGCGGCCGGGCCCAGAACGGCGGATCCGGCAGTTCGGTCTCGTAGCCGAACGTGTCGAAGCCGAGGCGGCCGCCCTGCTCGACGATCCACGCGTCCTGGGTCTTCTCCGCGTTGACGCCGTCGTCGACGTGGCCGAACAGCACGCGGTCCAGCGGCAGGCCCTCCTCGCGGAAGATCGCGACGGCGGGCTCGGCGTCGATGGCGAGGTGCGTGAGGATCGGCACCCCGGTCTGCACAGCGGCCCGCGCAGCGGCCCGGTAGATCTTCTTGTCCAGGTCTGTCATGCGGCCGCCGCGGCTCACCCCGACCTTGATGACGCCCGCCTTGGCGCCGGTGCTGCCGATGCCCACGGTGATCTCGTGGACGAACTGGCGCATGAGGTAGTCCACCGACGCGTTCGCGAAGTGGGGCAGCGCGGTGTCCCCTCCCACGAAGCCCGTGCACGCCACGATGTTGACCCCCGTCTTGGCGGAGAGGGACCTGTAGTAGTCCACATCGCGGCCGTTGCAGATGCCCGTGGCGTCCACGAAGGTGCCGCCGCCGTTCTCGTGGAACGCGCGCAGCTTCGGTACGGTCTCCTCGTACCTCTGCTCGGGCGTCTTCCACCAGGTGGTGTCCAGCTCGGACCCGGGCATGCCGTACCCGATGTGCTCGTGGACCGCCACGAGGCCGAGCTCTTCCGTGGGGACCGTCCCCAGAACCGTGTTGACCTTGGACATGTCACGCTGCCTTGGGGATCGGGAGGGCCAGGAGCTCGCGGGGGTTGTCGACGAGGATGCGCTGGGCGTCCTCGTCTCCCAGGCCGCGGCCCTTCAGGAGTGGTACGAATGCCGTGAGGACGTGGCTGAACGGCACGTCGGAGCCGGGGTGGCCCTTCGCGACGCCGACCGCGGCGGAGGAGAGCAGGATCCGGTCCGCGTGGCCCTCCGCCACGAGGTCGAGCACGAGCGAGGCGCGCTCGTCGTCGGTGAGGCTGTCGCCGTCGTGGTTCAGGCCCACCCGGTCGAGGCCGACGAAGGCGCCCCTGCGGGCTACCGCGAGCGGCGCGCCGGCGTCGGCCGCGTCCCTGCGGTCGAGACCGCCGACGACGGCCCGTCCGGCGGCCAGGCCCTCGTCCAGTGCGACGCCCAGATCATGCAGCGGGTCCTGGCCGAAACGGAGGGAGAGCGGGACGCCCGTGGCGTGGGCCGTGCGGGCTGCCCCGCGGACGAGGCTCTCGTCCGTGGCCGTCATCCCGGCGCGGGTGGCGGCGGTCGCGACGAGGCCGGCCGGCCCGCGGCGCTCGATCCGGGGCACAGCCATGCCCTCGGTGACCTCCCGGGTGAACAGTGCCTCGAACTTCTCGGCAGGCCAGGGCGTGGGCGGGCTCGTCTGCGGGGTGAGGAAGTAGCCGCCGAGCATCTCCTCGGGGCCCATGCCCGTCGACGCCACGATGTGCACCCCCGTGCTGCGCGAGAGCGCCTCGAGAAGGCGCACGTCCCGACCGTGGAACATGCCCGTGCTGTCCACGATGGTGCCGCCGCCGGCCTCGCGGAAGGCGGCGAGCTTGGCCGCGAGGACCTCGAAGATCTCGGCACGGTCCATGGTGATGTCGAAGGCGTGCTCGGCCCCGGGAACCACGGACAGCAGGGCCTCGTGGACGGCGGCGACGCCGAGCCGGCCGGCCGGGACCGGGCCGAGGACGGTGTTGACGGACCCGGAGGGGACCGGGCGCGTGGCAGCTCTCGGGTGAGCGAGGGATGTGGGCTGAGTCATAGGCCCAGCATCGCGGTTTCTTTACATCGTGTCAAGAAAATTGTCTCTACGTAGCCAACACATCCTCCATGGCACAGGCAGCACGTTGTGAGTCTTGACACTATGTAAAGATATCCGCAGACTGTGATGCAGCGCACCCCTCTCGCCCCGGTCTGGAAACAAAGGAGTTCCCACGATGAGTCAGATCCGCCCCTTGCCGAATGGAGGCTCGGCGCGCGCCACGTTCGTGGCCGCCTACAGCGCAGTCACCCTCGCCCAGATCACCAACGCGCTGCCCGGCGCCCTCAACGGCACGTTCGCGAACGACTTCCACACCTCGGGGGCCGGCCTGACCTGGATCGCGGGCATGTTCATGATGGGAATCGTCGTCTTCGAGCTGAGCTGGGGCCTCCTGGGGGACCTGTTCGGCCGCAAGAGGCTCCTCTACGCGGGCGCCGCAGCCACAGCTGCAGGCTCCGTCCTCGCCGCGCTCGCGCCGACCACCGGAATGATGATCTTCGCCCAGGCAGTCGGCGGCGTCGGCGCCGGCATCCTCTTCCCCATCTCGCTGTCGATGATCGCCGCGATCACCCCGGACCACCGCGCCCGCGCCCGCGCCATCGCCACCTGGGCAGGCTTCCTCTCTCTCGGCGCGGTGATCTCCCCCGTCCTGGCAGGGCTGACGGCGCAGCTCTTCACGGTCCCGGGCGCGGCCGGCGCAGCCCCGGCGTTCAGCGGGTGGCGCGTGGCGTACTGCGTCGCGGCGGCGCTGGCCCTCGTCGTCCTCCTCGTGGCAGTCCGTGCCGCCGACTCGGCCGCCCCCGCGGGGCGCAGGCTTGACCTGCCCGGGCAGGCCACCCTCGCGCTGGGCCTCATCGCCGTCCTCTTCGCGACGGTCCAGGCCGTCGACGCGGGCTTCGGCTCGCCCGAGGTCATCGCGAGCTACGTTGCGGGGGCAGTCCTCCTGGTCCTGTTCGTGGCCATCGAAGCGCGCAGCCGCCAGCCGCTCATCCACCTTTCACTGTTCAGGAACAGCGCCTACTCGATCACCGGGGTCGTCGCGGTCACCGGCATGTTCGCGTTCCTCGCGATCGCCTTCAGCACGAGCGTGGCGGTCGGCGGCCTCGCCCTGGCCGAGACGTGGAAGGTCGGCGTGCTGTTCGTCTTCATCCAGGGCCCGGCCTTCCTCCTGATCCCCGTGGTCGGCTGGCTCATCCACCACGTCGCTCCGCGCGGGGCCCTCACGGCGGGCTTCGCGTTCATGGCGGTCGCCGGCTACTGGCTCTCCACGTTCTCGCTCGGCATCCCGGAGCGCTTCGGCGGCACGCCCTGGACCGCCTTCATCCTCCCGCTGCTGTTCCTCGGCATCGGCTTCGCCCTCACGGTCGGCGCCATCACCGCTGTCGCGATCAACACCGTCCAGCCCCAGGACATCGGCATGGCCTCGGCCACGACCAACCTCCTGCGCGACCTGGGCTTCGCCCTCGGCCCTGTGATCGGCTCGGCGATCGCCTTCAGCACCGGCGCCTCGGCCTTCGCCGGCCCGCTCGCCGGGATCCTCAAGGGGGCCGGGCTGCCCGCGGACGCCGTCGCGGGGCTCTCCCACGTCCCGCCGCTCGGATTCCTCGCGGGCTGGGACGGCGTCGTCGCCCAGTTGTCCGGCCAGGCGCTCGCCGGGGGCGCCCCCCAGCAGGCCGTCACGGGCATGGTCAGCGCCCTCGGCACTGCGCAGCAGCAGATCCAGGGCGCAGCCGGCGTCTCCCTCGGCCACGGCTTCCAGCTGGTCTACCTCGTCGCCGCGGTCGCCGCGACGGCCTCCGCCCTCCTGACCCTGTTCATCTCCGGGCGCGGCACCGCGCCGTCGGCCGACGAGCTCGCCGAGACGACTCAGGCGACAGCCGAGGCGGCGGCCCAGACCGCCGCCGAATGACCCTTCCCGCCACCCACCCTCCAGAGAGCTGACCACTGTGACCACTCCCCTCGAATCCCCCATCGACATCTGGGACGACGCCGTCACCGTCGACCCCTTCCCGGCCTACACCGAGCTGCGCGAGACCGCCGGCGTCGTGTACCTGCCCAAGAACGGCATCTACGTCCTGACGCGCTACGACCTGATCCGCGACGCCCTCGCCGACCCGGAGACGTACTCGTCGACCTCGCTCGGCTTCAACCCGATGGTCAACGAGGCACTCCAGGGCACCTCGCTCGCCTCGGACCCGCCAGTGCACACGCAGCTTCGCGCCACCCTCTCCGAGAACCTCACGCCACGCGCCCTGCGCGGGCTCAAGGTCACGATCGACGAGAAGGCGGAGAAGCTCGTCTCCGAGCTCGCCCACAGCGGCAGCTTCGAGGCCATCGACGCCCTCGCGCGGAAGTTCCCCCTCGAGGTCGTCTCCGACCTCATCGGCTTCACCGGCCCCGTGAAGGACAACATGCTCCGCTGGGGCCAGGCCGCCATGGAGGTCCTCGGCCCGCTGAACCTGCGCACGCAGGAGAACTTCCCGATCGCCGGCGAACTCTACGGCTGGTGCGCTTCGGTCAGGGCCGAGGACCTCACGCCCGGTTCGATCGGGCGCGGCATCTTCGACGCCGAAGCCCGCGGTGCGATTCCCGAGGGTTCGGCCGGGCACATCATCCACCAGTATCTGGGCGCCGGCGTCGACAGCACGATCGCGGCGATCGGCAACATCGTGGCCCTGTTCGGCCGTCACCCCGAGCAGCTCGAGCTCGTCCGGGCGAACCCGGACCTCGTCCCGTCCGCGTTCGCGGAAGTGCTGCGCTTCTGGCCGCCGCTGCATGTCTGGGGCCGCACCACGACCCGCGAGGTCGAGATCGGCGAGGTGACCGTCCCGAAGGGCGCCCAGATCGGCATCCTCTTCGGCGCCGGCAACCACGACCCGCGCCACTATGAGGACCCGGACGACTTCGACGTCACCCGCAACCCGACCGACCACCTCTCGTTCGGCTACGGCCCGCACGGCTGCGCCGGCCAGGGCCTCGCACGGCTCGAGGGCCACGCGATCGTTGCCGCCCTCGCCCGCCACGTCAAGTCCATGGAGATCGCGGAGCCCGTCCGCGTGCCCACCAACACCACGCGCGCCATCGAGGAGCTCCCGGTCGTGAAGGTGGTGCCCGCGTGACACAGGCCGGCACCGAGACGGGACAGGACAGCACTGCAGGAGTGAACAGCATGAGGATCGAACTCGACCGCCCCCGCTGCGAGGGCCACGGCCTCTGCGAGGAGGCCGCCCCGAAGCTCATGCACCTCGACGACGACGGCGAACTCGTGATCGACGTTCCCGACGTCGACGGCGCCGACCTCGAGGCCGCACGGGCCGCGGTCCGGGTCTGCCCCGTCGCCGCGCTGCGGCTGGCAGGTGCCGCGTGACTGTTCCGGCCGCGCCGCGCCTGCGCCGCATCGTCGTCGTCGGCAACGGGATCGCCGGGCTCACCGCCTGCGACTCCCTCCGCTCGGCGGGGTTCGACGGCGAGCTGACGGTGGTCGGCGCGGAGCCGCACCACCCCTACAGCCGCCCGGCCCTCTCCAAGGCGCTCCTGCACGGCGACGACACCCTCACGGCCCACCGGCTCCCCCAACCCGCCCACGAGGCGGCGGCGCTGCTCGGCGTCGCCGCCACGGGCCTGGACGTCCAGGCGCGCACCGTGGCGCTCGACGACGGCGGCGAGCTCCCGTACGACGGCCTCGTCATCGCCTCGGGCTCGCGCGCGCGGCGGCTCACGGGCGGGAGCCCGGCCGCTGCGCCGCACGAGATCACGCTCCGCACGATCGAGGACGCGGTCGCCCTGAAGGAACGCGTCGCCTCGCGCCCGTCCGTGGTCGTGGTGGGAGGGGGCCCGCTCGGCATGGAGGTCGCCTCCGGATGCCTGCACGCCGGCTGCGACGTCACCCTCATCGCCGACGCGCCGCCGCTCTCGCGCCAGCTCGGCCGCTATCTCTCGGCGGTCTTCATCTCCGCGGCGAGGCAGCGCGGACTCCGGATCGTCCAGAGCGGGAGGGCGCGGCTCGCCGGCTCCGGCGAGGCCCCGCGCGTCGTGCTCGCGGACGGCACCGAGCTCGAGGCGGAGCTCATCGTCACGGCGGTCGGGGACGAGCCGAACACGGGGTGGCTCGCCGGGTCAGGGCTCCTGGTCGATGGAGCGCTGCGGGTCGATGCGCGCGGCCGGGTGCGCCCGGACGTCGTTGCCGCCGGAGACGTGGCGCACCTTCCCACCCGCCGCGGGGTGGGGCGGGTCCCACTGTGGACGAGCGCGATCGACCAGGCGAAGGCGGCCGCGCGGGGCCTCCTCGAGGGAGACGCGGCGCCCGAGCTGGACATCCAGCCGTACTTCTGGACGGAGGGCTTCGGCCTCGCGCTGAAGGCCGTGGGGTTCACGCCGGTGGCCGGTGACCCGGACTACCGCGAGCAGGGGGCCACGCCGGAATCGATGCTGCTGCGCTGGGACACCGGCGGCGCTTCAGGCACCGCCGCCGCGGTCAACTACCGGATCCCCGTCCCGAAGCTGCGCCGCCTCGCCGCCCAGGCCCCGGCCTGACGCGGCGCGACCGGCCAGCGGGGCGCCACACCTAGGATTGGTCCATGCCGTCACTGCGGGAAGCCCAGAAGCAGCTCACGCGCGACCGGATCGTGGAGCGTGCCCTCGAGCTGTTCATCGAGAAGGGGTACGCCGCGACAACGATCGACGAGATCGCGGCGGCCGCCGGCACCACCCGGGTGACCTTCTACGCGTACTACCCCTCCCGCACGGACCTCATGAAGGACTTCATGGCCCGGGTCAACACCATGCTGGACCGCGCCTACGGGCCGAACAGCACCTCGACCGCGGCCGAGCTCGTCGACGTGGTCAGGGAGGGGAAGCTCGAGGGCATCCTGGCGTGGCTCGAGTCGCGGGCCGCGCTGTGGCCCGTCTTCCGCCCCTACCTCGACGTCCTCGACGAGGCCGCCGCCGTCGACCCCGAGGTGCGGACCATGGTCGACTCCTGGCACGAGGAGGTCATCTCGGACCTCGTGCGCGGCATGGAGCTGGCCGGCCGCTTCCAGGAGGAGACCCGGCACATCCGCGGCACGCTCGCGTTCACGCAGCTCGACTACGTGGCCACCCTGTGGACGCGCCGCAAGTACGAGCCGAACCGCGAGCACGCCCTCGAGGTCCTCGCGGACAGCTGGTACCACCTGCTCTGCGACGAGGGCTGAGCCGGCGAGGCCCCGCAGATGCAGAACACCCCCGGTCGGCAGACCGGGGGTGTTCTCGTTGTCCTTCGGACATCCACGCGCGGAGGATGGGGGATTTGAACCCCCGAGGGCGTTAACCCAACACGCGTTCCAGGCGTGCGCCATAGGCCGCTAGGCGAATCCTCCAGGTGTGCTCGCAAGAGCAGGCTCCAGAATACCCGACGGCGGCGCGAGCGCCGAATCGGGGTGCCCAGGCCGCGCACGACGACGGCGCCGTGCCTTCCGCCCGAGGCGGGCACCCGCCGTCGTGCGCACCGCCTCAGGCGTAGGAGAGGCTCAGGAAAAGCGCCCGCAGCTGCTCCCCCTCGGGGCCCGCGTACCAGGCTTTCGCTGCCCCGATGTTCCCGAAGGGCGCGTCGGTGAAGACCACGTGCGCCAGCAGGAACCCGTTGGGCAGCTCGACCGCGCCGCCTGTCGTCGCCGTGTCCGAGGCGCTGAGCGGCCCCGACTCGATGCCCATGCTGTACCACGTGCGGCCGTCCGGGGTGGTGTCCGCGTAGAAGGCGTAGACCGCCTGGCCGCGCTGGTCCGGAAGGGGCACCTTGGCCTGCTCGATGATGGTCCGGCTGCCCACGGGCCCCGCCGCCCCGCCCGCGTACATGCCGGAGTGGACGGTGGCGAGCTCGTTGCCGGTCGCGTCGCGCACCGTGGCGATCTTCGAGTCCAGGCCTCCGTCGGGGAGCGTGGGGCCCTGCGCCACGCTCACGGTCCAGCCGGCCGGGTACTCGAACGAGAGGTGCCCGTCGGGGAAGGTGAACTTCTTCAGCGCCGGGGCCGGTGCCGCCGGCGCGGGGGCGGCAGAGGGCGCCGCGCTGCTCGGAGCCGCCGCGGTCGCGCGTCCCGTGGCCGATGCGGTCGCGGACGCGGAGGCGGGGGCAGAGGCGGGTGCCGATGCCGACGCCGACGTGGTGCCGCTCGCCGATGGAGCCCCTGTTCCCCCGCACCCCGCCAGTGCGAAGGCCGCGATGGCCCCGACCATCCCGACGCCGAGCCTGCGGACCCCCGCCCGCATGGCCCCCACAGATGCGATGTTCCCCACGATCTTCCCCCTGGTGATGCTGGTGTGCGGCCCTGGGTGCGGGGCCTGATGACTGCATATCACGGGGACGTGCGGGGCCCTGCGTGTCGCGCCCGCACACGCCGCGGGACCCGATTCGGGCCTCGCCCGGAACTGGGCTACGATGGACCCCAGCCCCTCATGTGGCGTCATCCTGCTGAACTCCCCCAGGACCGGAAGGTAGCAAGGGTAAGTGGGCTCTGGCGGGTGCATGAGGGGCCTTTTCCGTACCTGTGGATAACCGGGCTGGGTGTCGGCCCCGATTGGTAGGGTTTCTGACGTGAATGCTCCAGCTGCCCTCTATCGCCGGTATCGGCCGGACACGTTCCAGGACGTGATCGGGCAGGAGCACGTCACCGAGCCGCTCATGACGGCGCTGCGGAAGAACCGCGTCAACCACGCCTACCTGTTCTCCGGCCCGCGCGGCTGCGGCAAGACCACCTCGGCGCGCATCCTGGCCCGCTGCCTCAACTGCGAGCAGGGCCCCACCCCGGAGCCGTGCGGGGTCTGCCCGAGCTGCGTCGAGCTCGCGCGCGGGGGCGCCGGCTCGCTCGACGTCATCGAGATCGACGCCGCCAGCCACGGCGGCGTGGACGACGCGCGCGACCTCCGCGAGCGCGCCACCTTCGCCCCGGTCCGCGACCGCTACAAGATCTTCATCATCGACGAGGCCCACATGGTGACCTCGGCCGGGTTCAACGCGCTCCTGAAGATCGTGGAGGAGCCGCCCGAGCACATCAAGTTCATCTTCGCCACGACCGAGCCGGACAAGGTCATCGGCACCATCCGCTCGCGCACGCACCACTACCCGTTCCGGCTCGTGCCGCCCGAGCCGCTCATGGCCTACCTCGAGCAGCTGTGCACGGCGGAGCACGTGCCGGTCGCACCGGGCGTGCTCTCGCTCGTGGTCCGCGCCGGCGGGGGCTCGGTGCGAGACTCCCTGTCCGTGCTCGACCAGCTCATGGCCGGCGCCGGGACCGACGGGATCGACTACGAGCTCGCCGTCGCGCTCCTCGGGTACACGCACGCCGCCCTGCTCGACGACGTGGTGGACGCCATGGCCGCCGGGGATTCCGGCACGGTGTTCCGCGCCGTCGACCGGGTCATCCAGACCGGCCACGATCCGCGCCGGTTCGTCGAGGACCTGCTCGAGAGGTTCCGCGACCTCATCATCGTCCGGGCGCTGCCGGACGCTGCCGAGTCGATCCTTCGGGGCATTCCCGCGGACCAGCTCGCGCGCATGCGCGTCCAGGCACAGAACCTCGGCGCGGCGGAGCTGTCCCGGGCCGCCGACGTCACCAACGGCGCCTTCAACGAGATGACCGGCGCGACCTCACCGCGCCTGCACCTCGAGCTCCTCTGCGCGCGCCTCATGCTCCCCGCGGCCGATGCCACCGAGCGGGGCTGGGCTGCGCGCGTCGATCGGCTCGAGCGACGCCTCTCCTTCGCGCACGACGGCGAACGGCCGGCCGCCGCTGGACCCGCGGCGGGCGAGCGGAACGAACCCCCGGTAGTTGAGCGGAGCGAACCCCCGGCGCCAGAGCGGAGCGAACCCCCGGTAGTTGAGCGGAGCGAACCCCCGGCGCCAGAGCGGAGCGAGCCCCCGGTGGTTGAGCGGAGCGAAGCGGAGTCGAAACCCGCCTCCCAGCCAGCCCCCGCGGCGCCAGAGCCCAGCGACCGCCCGGCGGCTGCGGGCGGCGACGCCGAGCCCTCGGGCCGCCCGGCTCCCGAGGCGCAGCATGGCGGCGCGGGCAGCGTGGAGATGTTCCGCCGCGCCTGGCCGGACATCCTCGACACCCTCGCGAAGGTCAAGCGCAGCACCTGGGCGCTCGTGGGACCGAACGCGTCGGTCGCCGGCTTCGACGGCCGTACCCTGGCGCTCGCCTTCGGCACCTCCGGCCTGGCCTCGGCCTTCAGCCGCGGCGACCACTCGGCGAACCTGCACACGGCGATCACGTCGGTGCTCGGCGTCGACTGCCAGATCGACGCCGTCACGGGCGGCAACGGCCCGGGCGCCCCCGCCGCGGCAGGGGGCGGGCAGCGCCCAAAAGCGCCCGCTGAGCCGCGTCGGGGCACGCCTGCGCCCGAAACCGCCCCGCGCCAGGAGACGTCCATCCATGGTGCGGCCGAGCCGACGGCCAGCACCGCACCCGCAGAGCCTGCGGACCCGTCCTCGGCCGGCCCCGCTCCGTCCGCTGCGGACATCGCCTGGGGCCTTGCGCCGGGACCTCAGCCCGCGCCCTCTGCGCAGCAGGCTCCCGCCCAGACACCGCCCGCACCGGCCTCGGCCCCCCAGGCTCCGCGGATGCCCGCAGCCCAGGGCCCGCGTCCCGCTGCGGCGACTCCCCAGGCCGGGGCCTCCCCGCGGGACTCGGCGCCCAGGGACCCCGCGCGGCAGGATGCTGCCGTGGGCCGCCCGGCGCCCCCTGCCCCGCGCCCTGCCGCCGCCACCCCCTACGACGACATCCCCTTCTCCGATGAGGAGCCGCCCGGCGACTGGGACGAGCCGTACCCCGAGGATGACGGACGCCCCGCTCCCAGGCGCGCCGCCCAGTCCCCCGCGCCCGTGGCCCGGCCTCAGGCACCGGCCGGCACCGTCACTGGCGCACCCGCCCAGGAGCGCCGAGCACCGCGGCAGGAGACCCCCGCCGGGGCCCCGAAGGATCCCTGGGCCTACGCCCGGGAGAGCACCCCCGGCGTCTGGACCATCGGCACCGAGCCGAACACCCGCGCTGGGGGCGCTCCCGCGGAGGCCGGCCCGGCGTCGTCGTCCGCACCGGGCGCGCCCTCGGCACCGGGCGGCGCGGCGGTCGCCGCCCAGCCGGCGTACGAGCCCGCCGCGGCCCAGCCGCCCCAGCGCGCCGCCTCCGGCCAGCCGGACGCGGGCCGGAAGCTGAGCATGTACGAGCGGCTCAGCCGCAAGGCCGCCGCGGAACAGGCGCAGGCCCAGCCCCAGCAGGCGCCGCAGCGGGAGTACGTCGAGGACATCGCAAGCGCGGACGACGAGACGATCGAGCACTCCGCCCTGTTCGGGCGCGCGGCCGTCGAGCGGGTCCTGGGCGGAAAGCTCATCGAGGAGCGGGGCCTGGACGGCACTGTCATTCCCCCGCGGTAGCGTAGTGGGGTGTATGAAGGCGCAGTCCAAGACCTGATCGACGAGCTCGGCAGGCTCCCCGGCATCGGCCCCAAGTCGGCCCAGCGGCTCGCGTTCCACATCCTGGAGGCCGACACGGAGGACATGAAGCGCCTCGCCGCCGCGATCGTGGGCGTCAAGGAGCGCGTGAAGTTCTGCCAGATCTGCGGGAACGTCTCGGAGCAGGACACGTGCGCGATCTGCCGCGACCCCCGCCGCGACCCCAGCGTGATCTGCGTGGTGGAGGAGTCGAAGGACGTGCTCGCCGTCGAGCGCACGCGCGCCTACCGGGGCCGGTACCACGTGCTCGGCGGCGCCATCAATCCGATCGCGGGGATCGGCCCGGACCAGCTGCGCATCCGGGACCTGCTCACCCGGCTCAACGACGAGCAGGTCACCGAGATCATCCTGGCCACGAACCCGAACCTCGAGGGCGAGGCCACGTCGACGTACCTGGCGCGCATGCTCAAGTCCATCGGGGTCAAGGTCACCCGCCTCGCCTCCGGGCTCCCCGTGGGCGGCGACCTCGAGTACGCGGACGAGGTCACCCTGGGCCGGGCCTTCGAGGGCCGGCGCAGCGCCATCGGCTGAGCGGCGGGCATATTAGCGCACCAGCAGTTCATGACAGAGTGTTAAGCGCCCGCGCCGAGCTGACGCATGCTGGATCCATGAGCACTGCACGCACGTCCATCCCGGTCCTCGACCTCTCGACCGCGAGGGGCGTCGACGGCGCCTTCACCGCCGAGTTCCTCGACGCGCTGCGCGACGCGACCCACAGCGTCGGCTTCTTCCAGATCGTCGGCTACGGGGGCCGGCCGGGCCAGGACCAGGAGCTCCTCGACACGGTCGCCGAGTTCTTCCGTATGCCCCTCGAGGACCGGCTCGCCCTCGACAACCGCAACTCCGCCCAGTTCCGCGGCTACACGCGTCTGGGCACCGAGGTGACCCGCGGCCGCGCAGACGCCCGCGAGCAGATCGACTACGGGCCCGAGCGCACGCCGCTCGAGCACGTCCCCGACGACCGGCCCTACCTGCGCCTCCAGGGGCCGAACCAGTGGCCCGCAGCCTTCCCCGCCCTCGAGAAGGCCGCGATGGAATGGGCCGAGCTCATGTCCGCGGTCGGCGCCGAGCTCCTCTCCGCGATCTCCGTCTCGCTCGGGCTGCCCGAAGACCACTTCGCGGAGCCCTTCGCCGGCACGCCGGCGTGGATGGGCAAGCTCGTGCACTACGTCGGGACCGGAGTGGTCCCCGAGGCCGGCCAGCAGGGTGTGGGCCTCCACGCCGACTACGGCTTCGTCACCCTGCTGCTGCAGGACCAGGTCGGCGGCCTCGAGGTCCAGCCGTACGGGCAGGAGGAGTGGATCGACGTCCCGCCCACGCCGGGCGCGCTGGTGGTGAATCTGGGCGAGATGCTCGAGGTCGCCACGGACGGCTACCTCATGGCCACGATCCACCGCGTCACCGCGCCCCCGGCCGGGGTGGACCGCTACTCCGTGCCGTTCTTCTGGTCGCCGCGCCTGGACGCCGTGATCGACAAGGTCGAGCTGCCCGCCGACCTCGCCGCCCAGGCCCGCGGTGTCTCGGACGATCCCGACAACCCCATGCTGTCCTCCTACGGCGAGAACGTCCTCAAGGGGTGGCTGCGCGCCCATCCGCAGACCGCGCGGATCCACTACCCCGAGCTCGCGGGGTAGCGGTCACAATTCACCCGGGTCTGGGGCCGAAGCGTAAACTGGCTGGGACCCCTGAAGTGTCTAGCCCCCCTGTGAGTGTGCCCGCATGTCGTTGCCCCTCGAAGTGCCTGCCCGGCAGCTGATCGTCCAGAAGTTCGGCGGCTCCTCCGTCGCGGACGCGGACGGCATCAAGCGGGTGGCCCAGCGCGTGGTGGAGACGCAGCGCGCCGGCAACGAGGTCGTCGTCGTGGTCTCGGCGATGGGCGACACGACGGACGAGCTCCTCGACCTCGCGTCCGAGATCACCGACAGCGCCCCGGCGCGAGAGATGGACATGCTCCTCTCTGCCGGCGAGCGCATCTCGATGGCGCTCCTGGCGATGGCCATCACCCAGCTCGGCGCGCGGGCGCAGTCGTTCACCGGCTCGCAGGCCGGCATGATCACGGACGGCATCCACGGCAAGGCCCGCATCATCGACGTGGACCCGCACCGCGTCCGGACGGCGCTGGACAAGGGCAACATCGCGATCGTCGCGGGCTTCCAGGGCATGAGCCGCGAGAGCCACGACATCACGACCCTGGGCCGCGGCGGCTCGGACACCACCGCAGTGGCGCTCGCCGCCGCCCTCGCCGCCGACGTCTGCGAGATCTACACGGACGTGGACGGCGTCTACACGGCCGACCCCCGGGTGGTCCCGGCCGCGAAGAAGATCGACCGCATCTCGAGCGAGGAGATGCTCGAGCTCGCGGCCTCCGGCGCCAAGATCCTCCACCTGCGCTGCGTCGAGTACGCGCGCCGTTTCGGGGTACCTCTACATGTGAGGTCCTCGTTCAGCCAGCATGAGGGGACCTGGGTGCTGCCCAGCCCCGATGACAAGATCACCATCAGCGAGGGAGTCGCCTTGGAACAGCCCATCATCTCCGGCGTCGCGCACGACCGCTCCGAGGCCAAGGTCACCGTGGTGGGCGTCCCGGACATCCCCGGCAAGGCCGCCGCGATCTTCCAGGTCATCGCCAAGGCGCACGCCAACGTCGACATGATCGTGCAGAACATCTCGACGTTCGGGCGCGGCAAGACGGACATCTCGTTCACGCTCCCCATCGTCGAGGGCGCGGACGCGCTCGAGGCGCTCAAGGCGGCCCAGGGCGAGATCGGCTTCGAGGACATCGAGTACAACGCCGAGATCGGCAAGCTCTCCCTCATCGGCGCCGGCATGCGCTCCAACCCCGGCGTGTCCGCAACGTTCTTCCAGGCGCTCTCGGATGCCGGGATCAACATCAACATGATCTCGACCTCGGAGATCCGCATCTCCGTGGTCACGCGCGCCGACCTCCTCGACGCCGCCGTCCGCGCGATCCACTCGGCCTTCAACCTCGACGCCGAGTCCGAGGCCACCGTCTACGGCGGCA
>NZ_BAAGSN010000006.1:364729-432297 GCF_054782415.1 Sinomonas soli
TCGTCGTCCTCGCCAGAGGCGGAGTCAGTGGTGGGTCATCGGAGGCCTCTCGTCCTTGCGGACCGCGTAGTGGTGTCCCTCGGAGTCGGTCTCGACGTCGAACGTCAGCAGCTCGGACTCGGAGGCCTGCTCGAAGTCGTCGTGCTTGTGGACCACCGGCGCACCGATGTCGCTGTGCGATGCGGGCCCCCAGACCGCAGCGGCGCGGTCGGTGAGGTGCGTGAAGGCATCGAGCACCCTGTGCGAGTGGGGCATCTCGTATCACCCCCTTCCGGTACGGGAATTGTACGCCCGGGGGCGATCGGGGGAATGGTCAGCGCAGCGACTGGTCCCCGGGGTCCTTCGGGACCACGTAGGTGCTGCCGTCGGGGCGCGTGACGGTCTCGAACTGCTGCGCCTCGGCCTCGCGCAGGAGCAGGAGGCTCTTGTTCACCTCGGTCATCTCGTGCGTGGACGAGCTGCGGTTCGCGGGGCCGAAGAAGAAGCGCAGCTTCCCCGTGGCACGCATGAACCGCTGGGCGAAGTTGTCCTCCGACATGGCATCCTTCCTTCCTCACACCGGATACCCAGATAGTACCCTCATTATTAGTGAACTAATTAATTGAAGGCCATCGAAAGGCCAAGATGAACGACGACGACCTCCTCCTCGAACGGCAGCTCTGCTTCGCGCTCAGTGTCGCGAGCCGCAGCGTCGTGGCCTCCTACAGGCCCGTGCTCGAGAAGCTCGGCCTCACCCATCCCCAGTACCTCGTGATGCTGGCCCTCTGGGAGCGGTCCCCGCGCACCGCGAAGGACATCAGCGAGGCCCTCCTCCTCGAACCCGCCACCGTCACCCCGCTGCTCAGGCGGCTCGAGGGCGCCGGATTCCTCACGCGGGCCCGGCAGCAGGGCAACGAGCGCGCACTCGACGTCGCCCTGACGCCCAGGGGCCGCGCCCTGCGGGAGCAGGCCCTCGCGGTGCCCACCACGATGATGGCCCGGCTCGGGATCAGCCGGGAGGAGGCGGCCGAGCTCCACGGCTCGATGATGCGCCTCATCGCCGCCGCGCAGGCCAGCCGCGAGGCCGATGCCGCCGTCTGATTCCGCTCCCCGTCCCTCCCCCGTGGAGGGGGCCCGGCGCACCCGGCCGTGGCACAGTGGAGGCATCACGCCAGGAGGGAAGCCATGGGGTTCATCGGTCGTCTCGCGGTCCCGTCACTGCGGGGGCTCGCCGCCGCCACCGTGGTGCTCGCCGCGTGCTCCCCGGGGCCGCAGCGCCCCCCGGGAGGCGGCCCTTCGCAGCCGTCCGCAACGTCCAGTCCCTCCGCGGGCGCGTCGGGCGCCGTGCCGTCCAGCACCGCCGGCGGCACCCCGGGCGCGGCCACAGCGGAGCTGCAGGTCGTCGTCGTGCGTGCCCCCGGCGAGCCCGAGCAGCGGTGGACGCTGCGCTGCTCAGGCGCCGACCTGCTCCCGGGCAGCACCCATCCCACCGGGGCCGCGGCCTGCGCCCTGGTAGCCGCCCGCCCGGAGGTGCTCGCGCCGCCGCCCAAGGATCAGGTGTGCACCCAGCAGTACGGCGGCCCGGAGGTCGCCACCGTGACGGGAACGGTGAACGGGACGCCCGTGGACCGGCGGTTCACCCGCACCGACGGCTGCGGGATCTCGGCCTGGAAGATCGCGGTCCCCCTCCTCGGCTCGCCGGGCGGCGCCGTCTAGCCGCAGCCTGTCCCGCCCAGAGGTGCGGGGCCCCGGGACCTCGGGGGATAATTGTCCGATGCCCTCCCCCGCCCCGAGCCCCACTGCGTCCGTGCACGCCGTCCTGGCGCAGGACGAGTGGCTCCCACGCGCTCAGGCTTATGCTGCTCGTGCGGCACGCTTCGCCGAGCCGTTCGTCGACCGGCGCAACGCGCGCAGGAAGCACCCCATCGAGGACTTCCTCTTCACGTACTACACGCACAAGCCCGGGCAGCTGGGCCGCTGGCACCCGGGCGCAGGGGTCGCCCTCGTGGGCGACGCCGTCAGCGAGCGCCTGGACTGGAAGCACCACCGCCCCCTCACCCCTGACGAGCGCGCGGCGGCCGGGATCGCGGACGATGCCCCCGCCGTGGTGCTCGACCTGCCCGCGTACGCCGCCGAGCGGGAAGAGACGGTCCGGTTCTGCGGGATCATCCTGCGCGGGACAGCATCCCGCCCTGCGAACTTCGGATGCTTCGGGCTGCACGAGTGGGCCATGGCGTACCGGAGCGAGAAGTTCGGGATCCGGCACGAGTACCTTCCGCTGCGGCTCGGCGCGGACGGCACGGACCGGGTGGTCGAGGAGCACCGCATCCGCTGCACGCACTTCGACGCGTTCCGCTTCTACTCGCCGGACGCCGCCCCGCTCAACGAACTCCAGCCCACCCGCGCCAGCCAGCGCGACCTCGAGCAGCCCGGCTGCCTCCACGCCAACATGGACCTCTACAAGTGGGCGTACAAGCTCGGCCCCGCCGTCCCGGGCGAGCTGCTCATGGACTGCTTCGAACTTGCGTGGCGCGTGCGGACCATGGACATGCAGGCCTCTCCGTACGACCTCTCAGACTGGGGCTTCGAGCCGATCCGGATCGAGACGCCGGCCGGGAAGGCCGCGTATGTCGAGGCACAGCGCGGCTTCGCCTCCGAGGCGGCGGCCCTGCGGGAGCGGCTCACGGCAGCGCTCGCGCCCCTCGAGGCCGTCCTCGCCTGAGGCAGCTCGCCCTTGGACGGGCGCGCGCCGCGACGGAAGTGACTCCCCGCCGCGGACTGCCCCGCAGCCTCCGTCGTGCGACGGCTGCTGCGGGGCAGTCCTCGGGTGTGGTCAGCCGAGCCGGGGCCCGGTCTCCCGGGCCCTGGGGTCAGCGGATCACCGGCCAGGGACCTTGTCTGCGGTCGACATCGTCGGGGCGCCGGCCGGAGCCGAGGCCGCCGCTCCGGAGCCGACCGTGAGATCGATCCAGCTCGTCACTCCGCTCGAGCCGAACGTCAGCCGGCCCATGTAGGCGCCGGCGGAGAGCCCATTCCAGGCCAGGGTCTCCGTGGCCTGGCTGCCGTTGGCTGCCACGAGCGGGTTCGGGGTCGCGGTCGCATTCCCGGCATCGCCGGCCCAGGCGGCCGCCTGGATCACCGCGTCCGTGGCGCCGTTCCCCGGCGACGCGAAGAGGTTGGCGATGATGTAGTACGTGCCCGCGATCGGGTTCGGGATCTCGAGCGACTCGCTCGCCGACCCGGTGGCAGCGGTGAGCTGCTTGAGGCCCCCGGAGCCGTTGGGCGCGAGGACGTACATGTCCCAGTCGGTCCTGCTGTCCGCGGCCTTGAGCACGAACCGGGCGGTCTTCTGGCCCGCGGGGACCGCGACCGAGACCAGTCCGTTGGAGGCGTCGTTTGCCCCGGCGACGGGTCCGGGAACCTTGGTGACGGCCTTCTGGGCGACCGGCGCGAGGCCCTCGAGGCCCACCGGGATCGGGCTGTTGGAGCCCGAGGTCACGGTGAAGGTGCCGGACCCGGTTCCCGTGGCGGAGGAGAAGCTGTAGGCGGGGTCCACCTTGGCCTCGACCGGGCGGATCGCGATCGGCGAGGTCACCGTGCGCGGGCCGACCCACGAGAGCGAGCCCGTGGTGAAGGTGCCGTTGGGCGCCGAGACGTTCTTGATGGTGATCGTGACCTCGCGGGTCTGGCCAGCCTTGGCGAAGTTCAGCGCCTGCGGCTCGACGTGGAAGTCGATCCCGGGCAGGTTCACCTTGGGCCGGTACATGCCCGGCACCAGGGCCGTGATCTTCCGCGTGACCTGGACCTCGCCCACGAGGGAGCCGAGGGCGAAGGAGGGCAGGTTGACGTCCTTCGCCTCGACCGAGCCGGCCTGCGGCGCGCCGGTCGGGTAGCCCTGGCCGTTGAGGAACGCGAGCCAGTCCTTGGTCCCGGCGTTGTACACGAGGCCCGGATCGGTGACCTTGGTGGTGTCCACGTGGCCGGCGCCGCCGTCGAACGGGTTGGTATCCGGGGTGCCGTCCGCGTTGACCAGCGGGTACGCCGTGGTCATCATCGCGGACTTGACCATGGCCGGCGTCCATGCCGGGTTCTTGCCGAGCACGAGGGCGCCCACGCCGGCGATGTGCGGGGAGGCCATGGAGGTGCCGGACATGAAGCCGAACTGCTCGCCGTTGTTCGCGATCGGGGAGACGCCCGCGAGGACATTCACGCCCGGGGCGGACACGTCCGGCTTGAGCAGGTCCCCGCCGGAGGCGAGCGAGGGCCCGCGCGAGGAGAACCCGGCGATCTGCGGCGCCGGGCTGGCCGGCTTGCCGGTGAGGTCGCCCTTGACGAGGCTCACGGTCAGCGCCGGGTCCGCGGCGACCTTGGCCTTGAGCGCTGGGCCGTCGGGGGCGTTGACGTGGATCGTCGGGACCGAGTGGAGGTCGGAGTCCTCGGAGCTCGGGGTCAGGTTGACCAGGACCATCCCCACGCCGCCGGCCCGCTTGACCTCGGCGCTCTTGTCCACGCGGGCGTTGATGCCGCGGTCGCACACGACGACCTTCCCGGTCACCTTGGCCGGGTCGAGGGTGCCTGCCATGCAGAGGTTAGCGTCCTGCGCCCCGGCCGCCGCGGCGTCCGCGGCCAGGACCGGCTGCCTGTCCTTGACCTCGCCGCTCATCACGGTCGCCCCCCGGTACTTGGAGCCGTCGGAGAGCACGACCGTGCCGACGAGGTCGCCCGGGAAGGTGCTGGCGGCGACCGAGGTCACCCACGGCGCGGCGTGGTTGACCGTCGAGGGGGTCGGGCCGGAGTTGCCGGCCGAGTTCGCCACGAAGATCCCGGCGGAGGCGGCGTTGAGGAACGCGAGCGCCACCGGGTCCGTGGTCGAGTCCGTGTTCCCCGAGATCGAGTAGTTGAGGACGTCCACGCCGTCCGTGATCGCCGCGTCGATGGCCGCGACCGAGGAGGAGGAGTAGCAGCCGCCCGTGTTGGGATCGTCGTCCTCCCAGCAGACCTTGTAGACGGCGACCTTGGCGGCCGGCGCAACTCCGGAGCTGACGCCGAAGTCGGTGCCGGAAATGCTCATGTGCACGTCCGCGTTGCCCGCGGCGGTCGACGCCGTATGCGTGCCGTGGGAGCCGACGTCCACCGGGGAGATGAGCTCCTCCGGGGCGCGGTGCTCGGGGGCGACGCTGGCCAGGAAGGGATCGGCGAAGTACCGAGCCGAGAGCACCTTGGAGTTGCACGCCGACCCGTCGAACGCGGCACCGGTCCCATGGCCGGGCTGGCATTCGCCCTTGAACGTCTGGCCGTCGCCCTTGAGCATGGCGACGGTGCCGTCGGCATCGCGGTACGGGACCCCGACCTGCGGCGTGGCCCCGGGGGCCAGGGGCTTGACCGGCTCACCCGTGAGGAACGGGTTGCTCGGGGTGTAGCCGGTGTCGATGACGCCGACCACGGTCGCTTTGCCGGCGTTCGCCTTTCCCCCGAACTGCGTGGCCCAGGCCCCCTGCGGGCCGGTGAGCTTCATGAAGTCGTTGGAGGTGTAGTCCGGCGCGGACTGCTCGTCCTTGGCGACGGTGAGGACCTTGGAGTCCTTGGCGAGGGAGGCAGCCTGCGCGCCGGTGAGGGTGGCGGTGAAGCCGTTGAGCGCCGTCGTGAACTGCTGCCCGACCTTCACGGCATGCTTGCCGGCCACGTCGCGCTGGGCCTTGCGCAGGTGCGCGTCGTACGCCTTGACGTTGGGGGCGCCCGCGTCGACCTTGCGGCCGTTGCCCGGCTTGGTCGGCGCGTAGCCGGGCGTGCCGCCGTCGTAGGCGGCCACGGCCTGCTCGGCGAGCACCACGATGTAGCGCCCGTCCTCGTAGACCTTGCCGGTGTCGGCGGACGGCGCCGCCGACGGTGCGGCCGGCGTGATGTCCGGCGCGGCGTGCGCGGGCGCAGCCGCGACACAGAAGGCGAGCGGGATGCCGACGGCGAACGCAGCCAGGCGCTGCCGGCGCGGCCCGGCGCCGCGAAGGGGTTGTCTCTTCACGCGATGAGACCTTTCACTGGGGCGATGTGACTTCCGCCACGGGGCGGAATGACACCCAAGCTACCCGAAGCGACTGCTTCACACCAGTAATTTCTCGGCTGCGTCACGGCTTGTTCACAGCGCTGTCACAGGAGCGCCGAGGAAAATGCCAGATCGGCACCGCCGCCGCAGTGCGGATCAAAAGACAACGCAAATGTGCCCTATTTCTCAGGCGCTTCTGCCCTAGCGCCGGAGTATATTTCTGGGTACTTCTTCAGTCCTCTTGAGTACGACGACGACATGCAAGGAGGCACAGGCAGCGAGGGATGCAGACGCCGGAACACCGCAGCTGGGCTAAGGCCTCGAGCCCCGAGCGGTCCGGATCCGAAGAGGCCGGATTTCACGTCAATCACTCAACAGAAAACCAGATGCCAACGAGGGGCGCGCCAGTGACGGCGCGCCCCTCCTCTCGTGGCACCCCCGCACGTTCAGTCCGCTTCGACCTCGCCGTCGAGGTAGAGCCAGGGTCCGCCCTCGCGCACGAACCGGGAGTGCTCGCGCTGGACGCCGCGCGCCGCGCCGTCGCGCCAGTGCGCCGCGAAGTCGACCGTCCCCTCGGCATCGAAGGGGCCGCCGGCATCGACGCGGATGACGTCGAGGCGTCGCCAGTGCATCGTCCCGTCCAGTTCCAGCGCGGCCGGGCGGGTGGACGGGTGCCAGGTCGCGAGCAGGTACTGGGCCATCTCGGGGCCGCCAATCGCGAAGGCGCTGTAACGGGAACGCATGAGCGCCTCCGCCGTCGGGGCGGCCGCGCCGTGCGCGCGGCCCTGATGGAACCGGCCGCAGCAGGAGCCGTAGGTGTCGCCGCTGCCGCAGGGGCAGCGGGAGTCGGTGTGGAGGGGCATGCCGACCAGCGTAGCGAGGCAACGCTCCACGCCCGGAAGTGCCCCTTGATCCGGCTGCCGGCCCGCCGGTCCGGCCGCCACGGGCGGCCGGCCGCCACACCGGGCGGCCTGTGGCCCGCGTCACCGCCGGGCGCTCGCCGCTTCATGAGGGACCCGGGTCGCGGGCCGGCGGGACCCCTCCGGTAGAATTGGGGTGCCCCCTCCCCTATCCACAGGAGCCTGTCCCGATGCCGCGGATCGTTGTCGACGTCATGCCCAAGCCCGAGATCCTTGACCCGCAGGGGAAGGCCATCGTCGGCGCCCTGCCGCGGCTGGGCTTCACCGCCTTCAGCGGCGTGCGCCAGGGGAAGCGCTTCGAGCTGACCGTGGAGGGCCCCGTGACCGAGGAGATCCTCGAGCAGGCCCGCAACGCGGCCGCGACGATGCTCTCCAACCCCGTCATCGAGGACGTCGTCAACGTCGAGGTCGTGCCCGAGGACGGCGCCGAGGTGCGCGCGGACGCCGACGCCGCCGAGGTGGACTGAACACATGAGCGAGACTCCCCTCATCGCAGACCTGCGCGGGCCCGAGCCGGCCCCGCTCTCCGGCGCCAAGATCGGCGTCGTGACCTTCCCTGGCACGCTCGACGACCGCGACGCCGCGCGCGCCGTCCGCCTCGCGGGCGCGACCCCCGTCCCGCTCTGGCACGCCGACGACTCGCCCAGCGCGCTCGGAGACGTCGACGCCGTCGTGCTCCCCGGCGGCTTCTCCTACGGCGACTACCTCCGCGCCGGCGCGATCGCCCGGTTCGCCCCGCTGATGGGCCGGATCGTCGACGCCGCGAACTCGGACGCCAAACTGCCCGTGCTCGGCATCTGCAACGGCTTCCAGGTCCTCACCGAGAGCCACCTCCTGCCGGGCTCGATGATCAAGAACGACCACCTCAAGTTCATCTGCCGCGACCAGGTGCTACGGGTCGAGAACGCGTCCACCGCGTGGACCAACCAGTACGAGGTCGGCCAGGAGATCACGATCGTCCTGAAGAACCAGGACGGCCAGTACGTCGCGGACGAGAAGACGCTCGACGAGCTCGAGGGCGAGGGCCGGGTCGCCTTCCGGTACGTCGGCTGGAACCCGAACGGGTCGCGCCGCAACATCGCCGGCATCACCAACGCCGCGGGCAACGTGGTGGGCCTCATGCCGCACCCCGAGCACGCCGTCGAGCCCGGCTTCGGGCCGCTCAGCGCCGACTCCGGCGACTACTCGACCGACGGGCTCGGGTTCTTCACGTCCGTCCTGACCACGCTCGTCGCAGGGGGCACCAAGTGACCGCAGGGAACACCAACGCCGTGACCGCCCGCAAGTTCAACATCGACACCGTCGAGCACGCGGCGCAGACGCCGGAGACCGAGCTGCCCTGGGCCGAGCTCGGCCTCAAGGAGAACGAGTTCGAGGAGATCGTCAAGCTCCTCGGCCGCCGCCCCACCGCCGCCGAGCTCGCCATGTACTCGGTGATGTGGAGCGAGCACTGCTCCTACAAGTCCTCCAAGGTGCACCTGCGCCAGTTCGGCGAGAAGCTCACCGACGAGATGAAGAAGGACATGATGGTGGGCATCGGCGAGAACGCCGGTGTGACCGACCTCGGCGACGGCTGGGCCGTCACGTTCAAGGTCGAGTCCCACAACCACCCCTCCTTCGTCGAGCCCTACCAGGGCGCGGCCACCGGCATCGGCGGGATCGTCCGCGACATCATCTCGATGGGCGCACGGCCCGTCGCCGTCATGGACCCGCTGCGCTTCGGCGCGGTGGACCACCCCGACACTGCCCGCCTCGTGCACGGGATCGTCTCCGGGATCGGCGGCTACGGCAACTCGCTCGGCCTGCCGAACATCGGCGGCGAGGTCGTGTTCGACTCGGTCTACCAGGCCAACCCGCTCGTGAACGCGCTCGCCGTCGGCGTCCTCCGCCACGAGGACCTGCGCCTCGCCAACGCCTCCGGCGTCGGCAACAAGGTGGTCCTCTTCGGCGCCCGCACGGGCGGCGATGGGATCGGCGGCGCCTCGGTGCTCGCCTCCGAGTCCTTCGACGACTCCAAGCCGTCCAAGCGGCCCGCCGTCCAGGTCGGCGACCCGTTCGCCGAGAAGGTGCTCATCGAGTGCTGCCTCGAGCTGTTCAAGCACTCCCTCGTCGAGGGCATCCAGGACCTCGGGGCCGCGGGCATCTCCTGCGCCACGAGTGAGCTCGCCTCCAACGGCGAGGGCGGCATGCAGGTCGAGCTGACCGATGTGCTCCTGCGCGACCCCACCCTGACCCCGGGCGAGATCCTCATGTCCGAGTCGCAGGAGCGCATGATGGCGGTCGTGACGCCCGAGAACGTCGCCGCGTTCGAGAAGGTCATGGACAAGTGGGACGTCGAGTACTCGTGGCTCGGCGAGGTCACGGACACCGGCCGCCTCATCATCACGTGGGACGGCGAGACGATCGTGGACGTCGACCCGCGCACCGTGGCCCACGAGGGTCCCGTCTACCACCGCCCGTTCCACCGCCCCGAGTGGCTCGACGGCGTCCAGGCGGACACCTTCCGCGCCTCCGAGGCCGGCAAGGGCCTGCCCGCCACCGGCGAGGAGCTCAAGGCCGCCGTCCTCGAGCTCATGGCGAGCCCGAACATGTGCGACAAGTCGTGGGTGACCAGGCAGTACGACCACTACGTGGGCGGCAACACGGCCCTCGCCTCGCCCGACGACGCCGGCGTGATCCGCGTCGACGAGGAGACCGGCATGGGGGTGGGCCTCTCCACCGACGCCAACGGCCGCTACGCCTACCTCGACCCTTACACGGGCGCGCAGCTCGCCCTCGCCGAGTCCTACCGCAACGTCGCCACCTCGGGCGCCGTCCCGATGGCCGTCACCGACTGCCTCAACTTCGGCTCCCCCGAGGACCCCGAGGTCATGTGGCAGTTCGCCGAAGCCGTCCGCGGCCTCGCCGACGCCTGCCAGGTCCTCGGCATCCCGGTCACCGGCGGCAACGTCTCCCTCTACAACCAGACGGGCACCACGCCGATCCACCCCACCCCGGTGGTCGGCGTCCTCGGCCGATTCGACGACGTGGACCGCCGCACTCCCTCGGGCTGGCAGAGGAACGCGGACGGGCAGGCGGTCTACCTGCTCGGCGCCACGCGCGACGAGCTCGATGGCTCCGAGTTCGCCAATCTCCGGGGCCACCTCGGCGGGCTCCCGCCGGCGCTGGACCTTGAGGCGGAGAAGACGCTCGGCGCGATCCTCATCAACGCCTCGCGGGACGGCATGATCGACTCGGCCCACGACCTCTCCGAGGGCGGCCTCGCCGCGGCCCTGTCCGAGATGGTGCTCCGCTTCGGCGTGGGGGCCCGGGTTGCGCTCGGGGACCTGTGCGAGCGGGACGGCGTGGACGCGTTCACGGCGCTCTTCTCCGAGTCCCAGGGCCGTGCGCTCGTCGCCGTGCCGCGCTCGGAGGAGGTCCGGTTCAACGACATGGCCTCCGCCCGGAACTACCCGGTGGTGCGCCTCGGCATCGTGGACGTGCTCGCGACAAGCCTCGAGGTGCAGGGCCTGTTCGACCTGCCGATCGACGAGCTCCGCGAGGCCCACGAGGGGACCCTCCCGAAGTACTTCGGCTGACCCGGGCCCGACGAGGCAGACCACGGTGGCCCCGCCAGAGGACAGAGCGCGTTCCGACGCCGCGTCCCCGGCGGGGCCGCTGCCGTCCGTGGCGCCCCCGGACCTCGGGCTCGACGCCGCCGCCGTGGCCGAGCGCGAGGCCGCCGGGCTCGTGAACACCCTGGACCGGCGCACCTCGCGCCCGGTGTGGCAGATCGCCCGGAGCCACCTCTTCACCGTCTTCAACCTCATCCTGGGCCTGTGCGGGGCCACGCTCGTGGCGCTGGGCCGGTGGCTGGACCTCATGTTCCTCGCCGCCGCGGCGGCGAACATCACCATCGGCTTCGTCCAGGAGCTGCAGGCCAAGCGGCGGCTGGACCGCCTCGCGGTGCTCGAGCAGAGCCCGGTCCGGGTGCTCCGGTCCGGTGCCCCCGCGGAGGTGGCGCCCGATCGGGTGGTGATGGACGACGTCGTGCTCCTCCGCCGCGGCGACCAGATCCCCGTGGACGGCACGGTGCTGGGCGCCGAGGAGCTCGACGTGGACGAGTCGATGCTTACCGGCGAGTCGGCGCCCGTGTCGAAGGCCGTCGGCTCGCCGGTCTCCTCCGGCTCGTCCGTGGTCGCGGGCCACGGCAGCATCCGCGTGACGGCCCTCGGGGCCGGTTCCCGCGCCGAGCGGCTCACGGCCGAGGCGCGGCGCTTCACCGAGGTCGGGTCCGAGCTGCGGGACGCCCTTGCCCGGGTGGTCCGCTGGATCAGCCTCGTGATCGTGCCCATGATCGCCGTGGTGCTCAACGGCCAGCTGCAGGCCGCCGGCGGATGGGCGGCGTCCTTCGAGTCCGGTGCCTGGCGCGACGCCCTCGTGGCCGCGGTCGCCTCCGTGACCATCATGGTCCCGCAGGGCCTCGCCCTCCTGACCACGGTCTCGTTCGCCGTCGCGGCCGTGCGCCTCGCCCGCGGGCGCGTCCTGGTCGAGGAGCTCGCCGCCGTCGAGGTGCTCGCCCGCGTGGACGTGCTGTGCTTCGACAAGACCGGGACCCTCACCGAGGGCGGGATCCACGTCGAGGACGCCATCCCGGTGCACGGGCCGGCCGGACCGCTGCCGGGCTGGGACCGTGCCCTGGCCTGGATCGGCGCGGACCCGGACGCGAATCCCACCGCGGCGGCCCTGGCCGAACGGTTCTCGGCGCCGCCGGACCGCGCCCCCTCCCGGGTCATCCCGTTCTCGTCCGCCCGCCGCTGGAGCGCGGTCCAGTTCGACGGCGGCACGGCGGACGGCGCGTGGCTGCTCGGCGCCCCCGAGGCCCTGCTCGGACAGGACCCGGCGTCCGCCCCGGTCCGGCAGGCAGCGGCCGAGGCCGCGGAGCGGGGTCTGCGCACTGTGGTCCTGTGCCGTGCCGACCGGCTCCCCGCGGACGGCGCGCTGCCCGCCCGGGTGCGGGCCGCCGTCGTGCTCGCCTTCCGCGAGCGCCTGCGTCCCGACGCGGCCGAGACCCTCGCCTACTTCCGCGAGCAGGGAGTGGACCTCAAGGTCGTCTCGGGGGACAGCCCGGGCACCGTCGCGGCCGCGGCGAGGGCGGCGGGAATGGACGCGGCGGACCCGGTGGACGCGCGGACGCTGCCCGAGGATCCTGCTCAGCTGGCGGACGCACTCGAGCGGCACAGCGTCTTCGGCCGGGTCGGGCCGGAGCAGAAGAGGGCCATGGTGCGGGCCCTGCAGGCGCGCGGCCACGTCGTGGCGATGACCGGGGACGGGGTGAACGACGCGCTCGCGCTCAAGGCGGCGGACCTCGGCATCGCCATGGGCACGGCCGCGCCGGCGACCAAGGCGGTGGCCCGGCTCGTGCTCCTCGACGGCCGGTTCTCGCGGCTGCCGGCGGTGGTCGCGGAGGGGCGGCGGGTCATCGCCAACATCGAGCGGGTCTCCCGGCTGTTCCTGACCAAGACCGTCTACGCGTTCCTGCTGGGGATCAGCTTCGGCGCGCTGGCCTGGGCGTTCCCGTTCCTGCCGCGGCAGCTCTCGACCTCGGACTTCCTCATGCTGGGGTTCCCGGCCTCCGTGCTGGCCCTCCTGCCCAACACCCGCCGCTACGTGCCGGGCTTCCTGCGGCGCGCGGTCACCGCCGCGGTGCCCTCGGGCCTCGCAATGGCTGCCGCGATCCTGGGGGTGTACGCCTACGGCCGGTGGGCCACGGACGCCTCCCAGGAGCAGATCGAGGCGGCCGCGTTCATCACCCTCACCGTGAGCGGACTCTGGGTCCTCGTGATCGCGGCGCGCCCGCTCACCCGCTGGCGGCTGCTCCTCGTGGGATCCATGTACGCCGGGACCGTTGCGGTGCTGACCGTTCCCGCCTCCCTCCAGTACCACCAGCTCGCGGACCCGGACGCGCGGCTGACCCTCGCGGCCCTTGCCTTCGCCGCCGGCGCCTGCGTGGTCATCGAGGCGGCCCACCAGGTGCTCAGACGCCGCCTGCGGGCGTGACCTCGAGGACGGCGGCCCCGGTGATCCTGTCCCCGGCGAGGTCCGCGAGCGCACGGTCCGCGTCCTCAAAGGCGTAGGGCACCGTGGTGGTGCGGACGGGGATCTGGGCCGCCAACCGGAAGAACTCCTCTCCGTCCGCGCGGGTGTTGGCCGTGACGCTGCGCAGCTGCCGCTCCTCGAAGAGGTGCTCCTGGTAGCTCAGGGACGGGATGTCGCTGAGGTGGATCCCGGCGACGGCCAGGGTCCCCCCGCGGTCCAGAGCGGCCAGGGCCGGCGGGACGAGCGTGCCCACGGGCGCGAAGAGGATCGCCGCGTCGAGCTTCTCGGGTGGCTCCTCGTCGGCGCCGCCGGCCCACACCGCGCCCAGGTCCAGCGCGAGCTGCCGCGCCTCCGGGGCGCGCGTCATGACGTAGACGGCGGCGCCGCGGTGCAGTGCGAGCTGCGCGGTGATGTGGGCGCTGCCGCCGAACCCGTAGATCCCGAGCCGGCCGCCGTCCGGGAGCGCGGCCCGCTGCAGCGCCCGGTAGCCGATGATGCCCGAGCACAGCAGGGGCGCGGCCTCGCGGTCGCTGAAGGCGTCCGGGATCGGGTAGGCGAAGTCCTCGCGCACGACGGCGAGCTCCGCGTACCCGCCGTCGTCGTCCCACCCGGTGAAGCGGGGTGCTGTGCAGAGGTTCTCGCGGCCCGTGCGGCAGAACCGGCAGGTCCCGCAGGTGCCGCGCAGCCAGGCGATGCCGACGCGGTCGCCGGGCTGGAAGAGGGTGGTGCCCGGCCCGAGCGCCTCGACGCGGCCCACGGCCTCGTGGCCGGGGATGACGCCGGGGCGCCGTGGGTCCAGGTCCCCTTCGGCGAGGTGCAGGTCGGTGCGGCACACGCCGCAGGTCGAGACGCGCACCAGGACCTCCCCCGGGCCCGGGACGGGATCAGGCCGCTCGCCGAACGCCAGCGGCCCGGGGCTGCCGGCCGCCGGTCCCGGCCGGTCCACCCACCATGCGCGCATGGCGCCATTCTCGCGCGGCGGCGCCCCGGCAGGACAGGGGCAACCGGCCCTCGCCCCCGCCCCCGCGCTGAGGAGTCATGTCCGTAGGCTGAGGGGTCATGTCCCCACGTTGAGGGGTCACATCCCTGACCGGGCAACGCAGGGACATGACCCCTCAACCAGATGGTCAGCCCGAGACGATCGTGACGAGGTGGGTCGTCGGGTCGTAGCGGAAGGCGACCGGGCCGCCCGGGTGGTCGAAGCCGATGTTCGGCCCGTTGAGGGCACCGTTGGTCCCGTAGTTCACGTCCCACGATCCGTTGATCGCTGCCTTGAACGAGTACGAACCGGCAGGCAGCGAAGCGAGCCGCAGGATCCAGCCCTGCGAGCGCGCGTCCCACGTGGCCGCGGTCGCGGCGCATCCCGGATCCCAGTCGCCCGCGCACCCCGCGAGGTGCTGGTAGGTGCCGGGGAAGTTCACCGAGGAGGGCTGGGTGGCGGGCAGGCCCGCCGCCACGAGGTGGGTCGAGTCGTTGTAGCTGAACACGACGGTGCCCCCGGGGTGGTCGAGGGAGATGTTGGGCCCGTTCGGTGCGCCGCCCATCCCGTAGTTGACGTCCCAGGACTTGTTGAGCGCCGCCTTGTAGGAGTAGCTGCCCTGCGGGAGCGTGTACGTCCCGCGCCAGACCCCCTGCGCGGGATCGAACGCCAGCTGCGCCTGCGGGCACGCGGGCTGCCAGTCGCCCGGGCAGCCCATGGCCGTGTTGAGCGTCCCGGCCACCGCCACGGCCGAGGGCTGGGCCGCGTGCTCGGACACCGAGGTCTCGTGGGTGTCCTGCCGGTAGGTGAAGGTGAGCCGTCCGCCGGGGTGGGTGAGCGTGATGTTCGCCCCGTTGGGCGCCCCTCCGTCGCCGTAATTCTGGGTCCAGGACCCGTTGAGCGCCGTCTTGAACTGGTACGTCCCGGCCGGGAGGTCGAGGGTGAGGCGCCACTCGGAGGCGATCGGGTCGTACTGGGCCATGGTGGCCTGGCACGCCGGATCCCAGTCGCCGGGGCAGCCGGCGAGGTGCTGGAAGTCGCCCGCCACCGTCACCGAGAGCGGCTGCGGCGCGGGGCCCTTGGGCGCGTCCGGGTCGACCGGCGTGGGCACGACGGCGGAGGCGGTCGCCGACGTGGCGGTGTGGCCCGCGTTGTCGAGCGAGATGGCCCGGTACTCGAGCGGGGTGCCCGGCGTCATGCCCTTCGTCGCGTCGAAGACCTGGTACGGGTAGGTGTCGTCGGTGCCGATGTTGTGCCATTGACCGGCGGTTCCCGCGGCGCCGGGGACCCTGGCCTGGAACGTGACCTCGTAGAACGAGTCGTGCGGCAGGTCCGCGGTGACGTTGACGCGCGTGTTGTCACCGCCGACCGCGGCCGGGGCGCCGAGGGTGGGCACGGGGGCTGCGGCCGAGTCGGGGATGCGGCCCGCGGACTCGTAGACCACCGCGGAGAAGGCGGGGACTGTCACGGTCAGCGTCTTGTCCGCCGCGGTCTTGAGCCGGTCCGCGGCGCCGGCACCGAACACCTTCGCGAACGGACGCTGGGCGATATAGGTGGGCACGGCGGCCGTGCGGGCCGCGGCGGTGTTGTTCAGGGCCACGACGTACTCGCGCTGGGCGGCCGCGTCGATGCGCGAGAACGCGTACACGCCGGGCGTCGTCTCGGCGTACCGGTCCTGGTGGGCGCCCGTGCGGAGGGCCGGATTGGCCTTGACCACCTGCGCGAGGTCCGCGATCGAGGTGTAGAGCGGATGCGTGGTGACGTAGTTGTCCGAGGCGTGCGTCGCCGTCGTGCCTAGGAGCGGATCGGCGAGGTACTCCGGGGTCTTCGACGCGAACATGTCCTGCCGCGCGAGCTGGTCCCCACCGGTGCCGGTGAAGCCCTGCTCGTCGCCGTAGTAGACGATCGGGTTGCCGCGGGAGAAGTACATGAGCTCGTTGGCGAGCCGGTCGCGGGCCACCTTCTCGGCGTCGGACGCCGTCGGATTGTCCTGGTCGATGAAGGAGCCGATCCGGCCCATGTCATGGTTCCCGAGGAATGTGGGCAGCTGGTACACGTTCGAGGTCGCGGTCGTGTACCAGTCGTCGCCCTGGAAGAGCTTCTGCAGGGTCGTGGCGGGCGAGGAGGCCGAGGCGTAGGAGCGCGCCGCCTGCTGGAACGGGAAGTCGAGCACGGCCTGGACCTTGTCCGAGGTGGTGAACTTCGAGGTGAAGTCGCGCGAGGTGTCGTAGACCTCCCCGAACATGAAGAAGTCCTTCTTCCCGACGGAGTGGGCGTAGTCGAGGATCGCCGGCGAGAACTTCTGCCAGAACGCGTCGTTGACGTGCTTCATCGTGTCGATCCGGAAGCCGTCGATCCCGAAGTCGCCGATCCACTTCTTGTACACGTCGATGAAGCCGTTGAGGACCTTCGGATTCTCGGTGAAGAGGTCGTCGAGGCCCGAGAAGTCCCCATAGTTGGCGCTCTCCCCAGCGAAGGTCGAGTCGCCGCGGTTGTGGTAGAGGCTCACGTCGTTGAGCCAGGCGGGCACCTTGACGTCCTGCTCGCCGGCGGGGATGTACGGGTGGTACGGGAAGGACGTGGCCGGGTCCATGGCGGGGAAGCTCGGCTGGTCGGCGACCGCGGCGTCGTCGAACGCCGTCCCCGAGGCGTCCTTGTACGGGGAGGCGGTCTTGCTCAGGTAGGGCATGCGGGAGCCCTCCTGGTACTTGATGACGTCCGCCGTGTGGTTGGTGATGATGTCGAAGTAGACCTTCATGCCCCGCGCGTGCGCCTTCGTGATGAGGTCGCCGAGCTCGGCGTTCGTCCCGAGGTGCGGGTCGATCTGGGTGAAGTCGGTGATCCAGTAGCCGTGGTAGCCGGCGCTGTGGTCCTCAGGCTGGACGGCCTTGTTCTTGAAGCTTGGGGTGAGCCAGATGGCCGTGGTGCCCAGGCCCTGGATGTAGTCCAGTTTGCCGGTGAGGCCCTTGAGGTCGCCGCCGTGGTAGAAGCCCTTGTTGGTCGGGTCGAAGCCGGAGGCCATCGGATCCGCGCCGAGGCCGCCCTGGTCGTTGGCCGCAGTGCCGTTCGCGAAGCGGTCCGTCATCACGAAGTAGTAGTTCTCGGTGCCCGCCGGCGTCCGGAACGAATGCGCCGCCCCCGGGCCACCGGCGTCGGACGACGGCGGCGGGGCGGCCGTCGCGGTCGTGGCACCGCCGAGGGCGAGGGCGGCCGCGAGGACGACGGCGGTGCTGGCCGCCCGCGCCCTCGGGGAGCGGACGGGGCGCGGGCAGACAGGGCGGTACCGCATGGAGACCTCCAGGGAAGCAGTGACCCCGCCCACTATGGTCTATGTCACACCACGTGACAAGGAGGTCACACCCGCGTCACTCGACAGCATGGAGGCCGCCTGCCACGATCGTGGTCATGAGCTCCAGTGCGCCTGCCGACCCGCGGCTGCGGGACCTGGCCCTGCTGCGGCGCGTGCGGGACCGCATCGACAGGGAGTACGCCGAGCCGCTCAACGTCGAGGCGCTCGCGCGCGGCATCCACGTCTCGGCCGGCCACCTGAGCCGCCAGTTCCGTGCCGCCTACGGCGAGTCCGTCTACCAGTACCTGATGACCCGGCGCATCGAGCGGGCCATGGCGCTGCTGCGCGTCGGCGCGCCCAGCGTCACCGAGGTCTGCTTCGCCGTCGGCTTCTCCTCGCTGGGCACGTTCAGCACCCGCTTCGCCGAGCTGGTCGGGGTCCCGCCGAGCGTGTACCGCGACCAGGGCACCGACGTCAGTGCGGGCATGCTCCCGTGCATCGCCAAGCAGGTCACCAGACCGGTCAGGAATCAAGAAGCACGGCTCCCGGCGGCGTACGTACCGTGAAGCCATGGAACTCACCATTCATGCAAGCGCCCTCCCCCACACCGATCCCGAGGCGTCCCTGGCGTTCTACCGGGATGCCCTCGGCTTCGAGGTCCGCCAGGACGTGGGCCGGGGAACGATGCGCTGGATCACGGTCGGGCCCGTCGGCCAGCCCAGCACGTCCATCCTCCTCGCGCCGCCCGCCACGGATCCCGGCATCACCGAGGACGAGCGGCGCACCATCGCGGAGATGATGGCCAAGGGCACCTACGGGTGGATCCTGCTGGCCACGCCCAACCTCGACGAGGTGTTCGAGAAGGTCCAGGCCACCGACGCCGACGTGGTGCAGGAGCCCACCCTGCAGCCCTACGGCCTGCGCGACTGCGCCTTCCGCGACCCGGCCGGCAACCTCGTCCGCATCCAAGAGCTGCGCTGATGTGCCACCCCGCGTGGGCTCCGGCCCGCGCGCCCGCGCCGTGCCCGCGCGAGCTCGTGCGGGTGCGGCGCCTCCGGGATCTGATCGACCGGGACGACGCGAGGAGGGTCCGGGCCGCGCACGACGGCGCCCGGCGGCTCCCGCTCGACGTCGCGGCCTTCGCCCTCGCCGCGTGCTCCGGCATCCCCGCTGCCCAGCTCACGCGCGAGTTCACGTGCGCGTACGGAGTGTCGCCGGAGGAGTACGCCTCGGCCGGGGCCCTGAGGCGCTGGGCCTCCCTCGGGATGTCCGCGGCCTCCGCCGCCTCCGCGGAGAGGAAATGCCCTGCGCTTCGGTCATTGCCCCGGCCTTCAGCGCAGGGCTGTGACCGAAGCGCAGGGCATATGGGGGGCGCCTGCGGATCCGGGGTCTGCTCAGGGTGAACCCTGAGGACACGCACGGCGGCCGCCGCCCATAATGGGACGGTGACCATCCCCGGCAACGCCCCTCGGCGGAATCCCTACCGGGACCCCAGCGCCTACTGGCCGGACGGGGTCCCGCCCGACGCGGCCGCGTCCGGCCGCGGGCTGGACGGCCTCCTGCCGGACGGCAGCCGCCGCGGCGAGGTCGTCCGCGCTGGAGGCGGCCCGGCGTCGGCCGCCCCCGCCCCACAGCGGCGGGCATCCGAGCGGAGGCCGCCGAAGCCCGTCTCCCGGCTCGCGACCGGCCTGGGCGGGGTCGCGCTCGGTCTCGGCATCCTGGCCCTGACCCTCGGCGCCGTCCCGTGGATCGGCGCCTTCCTCGCCGCCGGCCCCCTCCTGGGCTCGGCCTTCGCCGCGTGGGGATCCTTCGCCCGCTCCAAGGTGCGGGCGGCGCGGGTGTCTGCGATGGCGGTCGCGGGGGTCGCCCTGAGCGCGCTGCACGTGCTCATGCTCTTCGTGCGCTGACCGTCTGCAGTCCGGGCCCGCTCGGTCAGTCGTCGCTGCGCGCCTCGCGCCGGCGGGCGCTGAGCAGCTCGGCCTCCGGGCGCCCGGCGACGAAGCGTTCGACGGCGTCGAGCACCTCCACCGCGTGCGCCCGGTCCGCGCTCACGAGGGCGGCGCCGATCAGCGCCCGCCGATGCAGGTCCAGGTCCCCGACCTCGGCCGCGGAGAGATCGAACCGGCGGCGCAGCTCCGCGACGATCGGCCGCACCAGGGAGCGCTTCTCCTTGAGCGAGTGCACGTCGCCGAGGAGCAGGTCGAATTCGATCCAGGCGATCCACATGCGCCCATTGTCCAGCGGGGAACACCCGCGCTGTAGGGACATGACCCCTCAACGCTGGGACATGACCCCTCAACCCTAGGGGGCCGGGGGTGGGGACGCCGGGGATGGGTACCGCGGGGAGGGCCTCAGAGGACGCCTAGGCGGGCGAGGCGCCTCCGGGCGGCGGCCTCGCTCGGCGCCATCGGGCCGAGGGCACGGCCGACGACGCCGAGCGTCGCCTTCGCGGCGCCGGCCAGCGGCAGCGGCACGGGCCCGAGCCGGGGGCGCGAGAGCCCCAGCAGCTCCAGATGCCGCGGCGGAAGCGTGTCGAGGACCGCGCCGAAGAGCAGCGCGTAGCCGGGCTTCAGGAGCGGATCGAGCGGCGGCCGCCGGATGAAGGCGACCACGTCGTCGACGCGGGGTCCGCCGGAGAGCTGCCCCGCGGCGTCGTACGCCCTGATGCGGTCGGCGAGGGCCGCCTCGGTGCGGGGCGGGTCCGCGATGCCCATGAGCTCGCCGGCCGTGGCCCACTCCGCCACGTACCGGTCGGCGCCGCCGGGAACGGGCCCGTGGAAGGCCTCGTAGCTGCGCAGGAACGCGTCGGTGAAGGCGATGTGGACCCACTCGGCCAGGGCCGGATCGTTGGCGGAGTACTGCTCATAGTCGCCGCGCGGGGACACGTAGGTGCCGGTCACCGGCTCGTGAATCCGGCGCACCCACGCGCAGGCGGCCTTCGCGGCCGCGGTGTCGCCGTACGTCACGGAGAAGATCCAGCGGATGGTCCCGGCGAGGCGGCCGAGGGGGTCCGCGCGGTAGTTGGAATGGTCCACGACGCCGGCCAGGACGCCGGGATGGAGGGCTTGGGTGAGCAGGGCCCGGATGCCCGCGGCGATCGTGGACATCGAGCCATGCACCGCCCAGACGGTGGAGTCAGGCGGGAAGAAGCCCGCGTCGTCGCCGTCCTCGAGCGCGGTCTCCCACGCCGGGACGGTCTCCGACTCGCCGGCGAAGGTCAGACGGAGGCGCTGCCGCAGCGGCCCGAGCACATCGAGGGACACCCCTCCAGAGTACGTCGCGGTACGGGTGTGCCGGGGCCCCCTCCGTAGAGGCGGAGCCGGGGCCCCGGCAGCCCGTGGCTGTACGCCGTCGGCCTACTTCGCCCAGTACACGTGGTTGGTCAGGGGGAGGAAGCCGTCCTGGTCCGAGATGCTGGCCACCTCGCCGATCAGGATGACGTGGTCCCCTGCGTCCACCCGCTGCCAGAGACGACACTCAACGCGCGGGACATCGTGGGCCACGATCGGGGAACCCAGCACGCCGGGCTCCCAGGCGAGGCCCGCGAACTTGTCCGTCCCCTTCGCCGCGAACCGCTGCACGAGGTCCCGGCGGGACTCGGACAGGATGTGCACGGCGTAGTTTTCGGTGCTGATCCAGGTCGCGAACGAGCTCGACTTCTTGTCCACCGCCCACGAGACGAGCGGCGGATCCAGGCTGATCGACGTGAACGAGTTGCTCACGAGGCCGGCGAGGGTGCCGCCGTCCGAGGTGGTGATGACGGCGATCCCCGTGGCCCAGCACCCCATGGCGCGGCGCAGGTCGGCACCGGTCACAAGGTCGAGCGGGGTCGCAGTCATGGGTTCCTCCAGCGAAACGGCCGGACGCCCGCGGTCCCGGGCGCCGTACTTGCCGCGGATGTCCACCGCGGCCGGATCCTCATCTGGGGCACCCCACTACGGGAGAGGGTTGCCGCCCGGCCAGCCAGAGCTACGCGCCGGGACTCTTGATCCTGTCTTCCACCCTACGGAAGGCGCCTCGGGGGCGTCCACCATCCGCCGCCGGAGGGGGACACAGAACGAAACATTGATGTTTGTTACGCGGTGGCCGCGCCCTCTTTTGCCCCACTTGCGCCGGGCGCGCAACAGTGAGGTGACCATCCCGAGCGGCTGAGAGACCTGGCTCCCTGACGCCGCAGCAACCATGGCCCCGCCCGCGGGACACCGGTGCTACCGCCAGGACCGATGGAGCGAGAACCATGACTTCTGTCCTCGAGACCCACACGCCTGCCTCCGCCGCGGAGGCCGCCCCGCAGACGGATCCCGGACGCATCGCGTTCTGGGAGGACGCCGCGCGGCGCCTCACATGGGAACGGGGATGGGACACCGCCCACACCTGGGTGCCCGCGGACGCCGAGGCGGACGAGCCGCCCGTGATCCGCTGGTTCGAGGGCGGGACCCTGAACGCCGCCGTGAACTGCGCCGACCGGCATGTGGCCGCCGGGCGCGGTGACAAGGTCGCCCTGCACTTCGAGGGCGAGCCCGGCGACCGCGTCACCGTCACCTACGCGGACCTGGCGCGCCGGGTCGCCCAGGCCGCGAACGCGCTGCTCGCGCTCGGCGTCGGCAAAGGCGACCGCGTGGTCATCTACCTGCCCGTGCTCGTCGAGACCGTGGTGATCACGCTCGCGTGCGCCCGGATCGGCGCGGTGCACTCGCTCGTGTTCGGCGGCTTCTCCGCCGAAGCCCTGCGCTTCCGGGTCGAGGACACCGGCGCGAAGCTGCTCGTCACCACCGATGGCCAGCACCGCCGCGGCACCGCCGTGCCGGTCAAGGACAATGCCGACGCCGCGGTGCGCGGCGGAGCGGCCGGCGGGGACAACGCCGTCGAACATGTCCTGGTGATCCGCCGGACGGGCTCCGAGATCGCGTGGACGCCGGGTCGCGACGTGTGGTGGCACGAGCTCGTCGACGCGCAGCCGGACACGCACGAGGCGGAGGCGTTCGACGCCGAGACGCCGCTGTTCATCATGTACACCTCCGGGACCACGGGGAAGCCCAAGGGCCTGGTCCACACGACCGGCGGCTACCTCACGCAGGCGTCATGGAGCCACGAGTACCTCTTCGCGAACCCGGACCCGACGCTGCGGGACGCGGACGTGCACTGGTGCACCGCGGACCTCGCCTGGGTCACGGCGCACACCTACGAGATCTACGGCCCGCTCTCCAACGGCGTCACGCAGGTGATCTTCGAGGGCACACCCAACACGCCGCACCCGGGCCGCCACTTCGAGATCATCCAGCGCTACGGCGTCACAAGCTACTACACCGCGCCCACCCTGGTGCGTTCCCTCATGGGCTGGTTCCCGGACGGGGTGCCCGCGGAGTACGACTTCTCCTCGGTCCGGGTCTGCGGCACCGTGGGCGAGGCGGTCAACCCGGAGGCGTGGCGGTGGCTGCGCTCGACGGTCGGCCGCGGCGAGGCGCCGATGGTGGACACGTGGTGGCAGTCCGAAACCGGCTCGACGGTGCTGTCGCCGCGGCAGACGGCGACGACGTTCAAGCCCGGGTGTGCCACTACGGCGCTGCCCGGCCTCGCCACGGCCATCGTGGACGACGCCGGCACCCCGGTCCCGCCGGGCGTGCAGGGGAACATCGTGGTCACCGCGACCGGTCCCGCCATGGCGCGGACGGTCTGGGGCAATCCCCAGCGGTACCTGGACTCCTACTGGCGCAAGTACGCCGCTCAGGGCTGGTTCTTGGCCGGCGACGGCGCGAAGTACGACGCCGACGGCGACACCTGGATCCTCGGCCGCACCGACGACGTCCTCAACGTCTCGGGGCACCGGCTCTCCACGATCGAGATCGAGTCGGCGCTCGTCTCGCATCCGGCCGTGGTCGAGGCGGGCGTCTGCCCCGTGGCGGATGCGGTGACGGGGCATGCGGTGGCGGCATTCGTCGTCGTCAATCCGGACGCGGCGGCGGCACTCGAGACGGACCTGGCCACGGCCCTGCGCGCGCACGTGGCGCAGGAGATCGGCCCGATCGCCAAGCCGCGCGAGATCGTCGTGGTGCCGGACGTGCCCAAGACGCGCTCGGGGAAGATCATGCGCCGCCTGCTCACGCAGCTGTTCGAGGGCACCCCGCTCGGGGACACGACGAGCCTGCAGAACGAGCCGTGCATCGCCGAGATCGCCAAGGTCCTCGCCGCCCGGTGAGCGCGCATCGGGGTCGCCAGAGACCCCGCAAGGCGATGCCAGAGACCCCGCAACCATTCAGATGGGTTGAGGGGTCTCTGGCGCGGTGTTGAGGGGTCTGTGGCGTCCCCGGATCAGACCGCGGCGGCCTCGAGCTCGCCGGCGCGGACCTTCGCGAACGCGGCGGTCCAGGAGACGAGCTGATCGAGCATGGGGTCCACCGATGCAGCCTGCAGATCCGTCGGCTTGAACACCGAGAAGTCCTCGAAGTCGCTGAAGAGGGAGAACATCCCGGTCTTCTGGACGTGCGCGACCTGCAGCTCGGACAGCACCCCACGCAAGTGCTCGACCGCCCTCGCGCCCATCGCCGAGCCATAGCCGACGATGCCCGCGGCCTTGTTGGCCCACTCGGCGTTGAGGAACGACAGCGCGTTCGCAAGGGCCGGCGCGGTCGAGTGGTTGTACTCGGGCGTGACGAAAACGTAGCCGTCGAACTCGGCGATCTTCGCGGCCCAGGCCTTCGTGTGCTCACCCTGGTAGTTGCCGTACGCGGCGGGATAGGCCTCGTCGAGCAGCGGCAGGCTGGAGTCGGCGATGTCCACGAGCTCGAAGGAGGCGTCGCCGCGCTGGTTCGCGCGCGCAACGAGCCACTCCGCCACCTGCCGGTTGTTGCGGCCCGGGCGGGTGCTGCCGGTCACCACGGCGATGCGCGGGTCGCCCGCACCCACGACAGCGGCGGGCCCCTCCGCGGCACCGGTCGTCGGCGTGGTGGACGGGGCAGTGGTGGACGGGGCAGCGGCGGACGGGTCCGACGCCGCGACCTGGGCGCGGTGGGCTGCGGACGAGTCGGTCTTGCCGAAGAGCTTCTTGAGCCAGGACATGGTGCCTCACAGGATCATTGGTTGATATTTCAATGAAACTGTAGCCCGTCGACAGTTGACGCGTCAACATCCTTCGGACGCTCGCCCCGGATGCGCCGACGCACCTCACATCAGGCGGCCCGGGATCACCCCCGCTCGCGTCATCGTGGCCGAATCCTCCTCGCGGCGCTCCCGCAGCCGCGCGTCGATCTCCGCGGCCGCCCGTGCCTGCCGCAGGACCCACGCCCAGCCGGCATGGAGGGCCCGGGCGAGGGCCCCGACGTCGGGCAGCCCCAGCAGGTCCCCTGAGGTGTGCGGCAGGGAGGTCGGCGGGACCAGGTCGCGGGCCGTCAGCTCCCGCGGCGCCGCCGCCGGAAGCCCGGCGGACGACGGCGGGTTCGCGGCCGCCGTCGTGCGCGGTCCCGCGGTTGCGGGGACCTCGTGCGGGATGCGCACGGGCCTGCGCCCGGCGGGCCGGAGGGGGTGGGCGAGCCGCTCGCTGACGTGCGAGTCGGGGTGGTCCGCGGCGTCGCCCCTGCGGGCGCCGAGGGCGTGGGCGTCGGGGATCCGGGCGGCCGAGCCATGGTCGGAGGAGGAGGGTGCGGTGCTGGTCTTCGTTGCCATGTCCAGAAGTCTGCGGGGCCCGGGCCGGGGGCGAAACGATTCGGTCCTCACCGAATCCTCGACCGCCGTGGGCGCCGAAACCTACGCTGATCCCATGCTGATCACGCTCACGAGCGAGGACCTCACGAAGGTCCACTTCCAGGCGTCCCCGCTGTGGGAGACCGTGACGAGCCTGCGCGCCCTGCAGGCCGGGACGCCGCTGCACCGGCCCTGGATCACGGAGGCGCGCCAGCGCATCTCGGCGAGCGCGGACCCGCTGTCCCGCGAGCACCTGCGCGTCCTCACGACCCTCGTGCAGCCCAAGGGCTTCATCGCCGATTCCCTGACCCCCACCCCGACGCGCGCGGACACGTTCGCCGAAGCCCTGGATGCGGTCGCCGAGGTGCCCGCCGAGCTGTGGGCCCGCGACTTCGACAGCCTCGAGAAGTGCCAGCTCGCCGGCTACATGCGGGCCACCCTCACCGAGCTGCGGGCCGACCTCGCGGGGTCGGTGCCCCGCATCGTGGCGGCGCTGCGCTGGTACTGGACCACCGCCCTCGAGCCCTACTGGCCCCGGCTGCGCTCGGTGCTGCTCGCGGACATCGACTCCCGCCTGGACGACCTCTCGCACTACGGCATCCAGGAGGTGTTCAAGACGCTGCACCCGAGCGTGCGGCCCACCCCGACGGGCCTCGAGATCATGCGCGGGTGCGAGGCGACGGATCGGCCCACGCCGGGCAGCGGCCTGATCCTGGTGCCCAACGCGTTCGTGTGGCCCAACACGCTCGTGCTCAACATCGCCCCGTTCGTCCCCACGATCACGTACGCCCCGCGGGGCGTCGGGCGGCTGTGGGAGGCCACGCGGGAGACGCGCGAATCCCCCGTCTCGCGGCTGCTCGGGCGCACGCGCGCACAGATCCTCGCGCAGCTGGACGTGCCGATGACGACGACGCAGCTCGCCTGCGCGCTCGACCTCGCCGCCGGGACGGTCAACGCTCACCTCAAGGTGCTCGCCGAGTCCGGACTGACCGAGCCGGTGCGCGCCGGGCGCGAGGTCTTCTACCAGCGCGGGCGGGTGGGCGAGGAGCTCCTCGCCCGGGCGTAGCACCGTTGAGGGGTCCATGGCACACCGTTGAGGGGTCTCTGGCAGGCACGGCGGAGAGACTCCACAAGCCCCGCCAGAGACCCCACAAGCCCCCGCCAGAGACCCCTCAGGAGGTGGGGGGGTGAGAGGGGTCAGCCGACGCGCGCCTCGCCGATGCTGTGCAGGGCCACGGGCGAGGTCCCGTTGACGAACCAGTCCCCGAGCCCGCGGGCCTTGAAGGCCACCGGGTTGTGCGTCGCGACGGTGCGGGCATTGCGCCAGTGCCGATCGAGCGCCTTGCCCCGGGACACCGCCGAGGCGCCCGCGGTGTCGAAGAGCTGCTGCGCGGCGTCGATCACGAGCGGCGGCACGGCCACCTGGGCGAGGTCGACGGCGACAGCTCCCCGCGCGTAGCGGTCCTCGGCAGGGGCATCGGGGCCGAGGGCGAGGGCGGCGTCGAGCTCGCGGGCCGCGGTTAGCACCGAGGACTCCGCGGCGAACGACTTCGCGGCAAGCTGCCCCACGAGGTTCAGGATGAGCGGATCCTCGCGGAACAGCTGCCCGGACCCAGTCGAGAACGTCCGGGTCCGCTTCGCCACGAGGGCCGACGCGTCGCGCACCACGGCCTTGCCGATCCCGGCGAGCACCGACAGGAGCATGAGCTGGAGGAACGCCGGCTCATGGGTCGTCGACTCGGTGCGCGGCACCACGTCCTCGGCCGGGACGGGAACGTCGCGGAACACGGCCGTTCCGGTGCCCGTCATCTGCTGGCCGAACCCGTCCCAGTCGTCGCGGATCTCCACGCCCGGGTGCCCGGTCGGCGCGACCGCGTACACCCGCGAAGCAGACCCCTCGGGGGAGGCCATGACGGCCACGAAGTCGGCGAAGGTCGTGCCGGTCGTGTAGTACTTCTCGCCGGTGAGGAGCCAGCCGCCGGGCGCCGGGACGAGCCGGGTGGCGACGGTGCCGAGGGCGTTCCCGGACCGCTCGGTCGCCGCATTGCCGAAGATGGCGCCCTCGACGACGCGCCCGAACCACCGCGCCCGGAACGCCTCGCCCTGCAGCGCGATCGTCTCGGTGAACGCGAAGTGCGAGCGCAGGAGATGGCCTACGGAGGAGTCCGCCGCGGAGAGGTCGACGAGCAGGCGGACGAGGGTCTCGACGGACACGCCGAAGCCGCCGTACTCGGCCGGCACCCGCAGTCGCCCGAACCCGGCCTCCCTGAGCCAGCCGATCTGCTCGAACGGCAGGGTCCTGGCCAGCTCGCGGTCGAGCGCGCCGTCCTCGATCCGCGCGAAGACCGGTGCGAAGCGCTCGGCGAGTTCCGCGTACGGGACCGAACCGCCCGCCGTCGTGCGTCCCATCAGTGCATTCCCCTCTCCGGCGGGCCGACCGGCGGGCGCGCCACCGAACAGTATTCGGCGAGGCGCGGGCCATCGCGAGTGTGACGAAATAATTTGCATCGTTACGCCTCCTCTGGCGACAATCGGAAGGACCATCCCGAGCGGCCGAGAGATCTGGATCTGTGACGCCGCAGCAACCCTGGCCCCGACGTCGGACGACGGCGGCGGAGCCAAAGGTGCTACTGCCAGAAGCGATGGTGAGTGCTATGGAGCCTCGGCCCGAGCCCCACGTCGCGCCTGCACGTAAGGAGCGCACTATGTCCTTGTCTGGGATCGACCTCGAGACCCCGCTGAAGTTCGCCTACTGGGTCCCCAACGTCTCCGGCGGCCTCGTCGTCTCGACCATCGAGCAGCGGACCAACTGGGAGTTCGAGTACAACCGGAAGCTCGCCCGCATCGCGGAGGACTCGGGCTTCGAGTACGCCCTGACGCAGACCCGCTACGCGGCGAGCTACGGCGCGGACAAGCAGCACGAGGCCACCTCGTTCAGCCTCGCACTGCTCATGGCCACCGAGCGGCTCAAGGTCATCTCGGCGGTGCACCCGGGCATGTGGCACCCGGGCGTGCTCGCGAAGTTCATCATCACCGCGGACCACCTCTCCGGCGGCCGCGCGGCCGTGAACGTGGTCTCCGGCTGGCTCAAGGACGAGTTCGTGAACTTCGGCCTCGAGTGGCTCGAGCACGACGAGCGCTACGTCCGCACCGAGGAGTTCATCAACGCCCTCCGCGGCCTGTGGACGCAGAAGGACTACTCGCAGTCGGGCAAGTACTACAACATCTCCGACTTCACGCTGAACCCGGCCCCGGTGGACGTCCCGGGCCGCCCGCACCCGGAGATCTTCTTCGGCGGCAACTCGACGGCCGCGCAGGCCGCCGCCGGCCGCACCGCCGACTGGTACTTCTCCAACGGCCGCGACATCGAGGGCTTCAAGGAGAACATCGCGGGCGTCCTGGCCGCCGCCAGGGACGGCCGCACCGCCCCGGCCGCGCCCCGGTTCGGCCTCAACGGCTTCGTGATCGCCCGCGACACGGAGAAGGAGGCCCAGGACACGCTCCGCGAGATCATCGCCAAGGCCCACCGCCCGGCCGTGGAGGGCTTCGCCGCCGCCGTCAAGGAGGCCGGCCAGTCCACCAAGGACGGCAAGGGCATGTGGGAGGACTCCACGTTCGAGGACCTCGTCCAGTACAACGACGGCTTCCGCACCAAGCTCATCGGTACCCCGGAGCAGATCGCCGAGCGGATCGTCGAGTACAAGAAGATCGGCGTGAACCTGTTCCTCACCGGCTACCTGCACTTCCAGGAGGAGCTCGAGGCGTTCGGCCGCGACGTCCTGCCGATCGTGCGCGAGCTCGAGGCGGACCTCGCCCGGGCGAACGGCACCGAGCTGCGCACCGATCTGCTCCCCGTCACGAAGTACGACGGCGCCGGCCGCCACCGCGCGGACCTCGCCGGGGCGGACCTCGCCGAGGCGAGCGCCTGATGGCGGAGCGCCAGTTCGGGTTCCGCACCCGCGCCCTGCACGCCGGCGGGACGCCCGACGCCGAGCACGGCGCCCGGGCGGTGCCGATCTACCAGTCGACCTCGTTCGTGTTCAAGGACTCGGACGACGCCGCCAACCTGTTCGCGCTGCAGAAGTACGGCAACATCTACTCCCGCATCGGCAACCCGACCGTCGCGGCGTTCGAGGAGCGCATCGCCTCGCTCGAGGGCGGCATCGGCGCGGTCGCGACGTCGTCCGGCATGGCCGCGGAGTTCATCACGTTCGCCGCGCTCACCCAGGCCGGGGACCACATCGTCGCCTCCTCCAAGCTCTACGGCGGCACGATCACCCAGCTCGACGTGACGCTGCGCCGCTTCGGGGTCGAGACCACGTTCGTGGACTCGACCGATCCGGCCGCCTTCGAGGCGGCCCTGCGCGAGAACACCAAGGCCGTGTACACCGAGGTGGTGGCCAACCCCTCCGGTGACATCGCCGACCTGGCAGGCCTCGCCGCCGTCGCCCATGAGCACGGCGTGCCGCTCGTGGTCGACTCGACGCTGACCCCGCCGTATATCCTGCGGCCCATCGAGCACGGGGCGGACATCGTGATCCACTCGGCCACGAAGTTCCTCGGCGGCCACGGCACCACGCTCGGCGGCGTGGTGGTCGAGTCCGGCACGTTCGACTGGGGCAACGGGAAGTTCCCGTCCATGACCGAGCCGGTCCCGAGCTACGGCAACGTCTCGTGGTGGGGCAACTTCGGCGAGTACGGGTTCCTCACCAAGCTGCGCTCCGAGCAGCTGCGCGACATCGGCCCGTCCCTGTCCGCGCAGTCCGCGTTCCAGCTCCTGCAGGGCGTCGAGACGCTCCCGCAGCGCATGGACGCGCACCTCGCCAACGCCCGGCGCGTCGCCGAGTGGCTCGAGGCCGACCCGCGCGTGACGTACGTGAACTACGCGGGCCTGCCCTCGCACCCGCAGCACGAGTACGCGAAGGAGCTCCTCCCGCTCGGCGTGGGCTCCGTGTTCAGCTTCGGCGTGAAGGGCGGCCGCGAGGCCGGCGCCCGGTTCATCGAGGCCCTCCAGCTCGCCTCGCACCTGGCCAACATCGGCGATGCGCGCACCCTCGTGCTGCACCCGGGGTCGACGACGCACCAGCAGCTCTCCGCGGACCAGCTGGTCGCGGCGGGCGTCCCCGCGGACCTCATCCGCCTCTCCGTGGGGCTCGAGGACGTCGAGGACATCATCTGGGACCTCGACCAGGCATTGGCTGCAAGCCAGACAGAGCCGCAGGAGATCCAGGACCTGGAGCAGGAGTTTGCGGCGCCGACGTACGACGGCGAGGCATGCGCCCTGCCCGTGAAGGGAGCGAACAAGTGAGTGCCGTTGCCGAGCGCACCTGGGTCGGGCCCTCCGCCCCCGAGCGGCTGAGGATCCTGCGGGAGACGAAGGTCATCGCGATCGTCGGGGCCTCGGACAAGCCGAGCCGCGCGAGCTACTTCGTCGCGACGTACCTGCTCTCCTCCACGAAGTACCGCGTGTACTTCGTGAATCCGGTGGTGAAGACCATCCTGGGGCAGCCGGTCTACCCCTCGCTCGCGGACCTGCCCGAGACGCCGGACCTCGTCGAGGTGTTCCGCAGGCACGACGACCTCCCCGGCGTGCTCGAGGAGGCCAAGTCGGTCGGCGCCAAGACCATCTGGCTCCAGCTCGGATCCTGGCACGAGGGGGTCGCCGCGGACGCCGAGGCCGCGGGCCTGAACGTGGTGATGGACCGCTGCGTGAAGATCGAGCATGCGCGCTTCCACGGCGGCCTGCACCTCGCGGGCTTCAACACGGGGGTCATCTCGAGCAAGCGCCAAGTCCTCCCCTAGCCGTTTCGGGTACGCATCTCGTCGCGGTTCCGCCGTTTCAGGTACGCATCTCGTCGCGATTCCGCCGTTTCAGGTACAACACCGGCCGGCCGCCTTCCCCATCGGAGGCGGCCGGCCGGCGTCGTCTGACTCCTCAACGTCGCGGAGGTGACTCCCCAACGGGAGCGACGGCAGGGGCGGAGGGAACTGGACGATCCGCACAGCGGCGACCCCCCGGCGTCGTACTTAAGTACAGTGATCTGCGCCACCAAAGAGGGCAAGATGGTGCCATGACTAGCAGTGAGCCCGGATACCGTGTCCTGAATCCCGCCACCGGCGAGGTCGTCGAGACGTTCCCCACCGCGACGGACGCCGACGTCGAGTCCGCCCTCGCCTCCGCCCAGAGCGCCTTCGAGTCCTGGCGCGAGACTCCCATCGAGACGCGCGCCAAGGTCGTGGCGCGCATCGCCGAGCTGTTCACCGAGCGCGCCGACGAGCTCGCCGCGATCATCACCGAGGAGATGGGCAAGCCGCTCGCCCAGTCCAAGGGCGAGGCCGAATTCTGCACCGACATCTTCAACTACTTCGCCACCGAGGGCCCCACCCTCGCCGCCGATCAGGAGATCAAGACCTTCTCCGGCGGCCGGGCCGTGGTGCAGAAGCTCCCCGTGGGCCCGCTCCTGGGCATCATGCCGTGGAACTACCCGTACTACCAGGTGGCCCGGTTCGCCGCGCCGAACCTCATGCTCGGCAACACGATCATCCTCAAGCACGCCGAGTCGTGCCCCCGCTCGGCCCTCGCGATCCAGCGGATCATGGATGACGCGGGCGTGCCCCGGGGCGCCTACGTGAACCTGTTCGCCTCGCACGCGCAGATCGCGGACATCATCGCCGACCCCCGCCTCCAGGGCGTCTCGCTCACCGGCTCCGAGCGGGCTGGCGCGGTCATCGGCGAGCTCGCGGGCAAGAACCTCAAGAAGGCCGTCCTCGAGCTCGGCGGCTCCGACCCGTTCGTCGTCCTCGATGCCGCGGACGTCGCCGCGGTCGCCGACACCGCGTGGGACACCCGCATGGAGAACACGGGCCAGGCCTGCAACTCCAACAAGCGCATGATCGTCATGGAGGACATCTTCGATGACTTCGTGGCCCAGCTGACGTCCCGCGCGCGGGCCCTCGCCCCGGGCGACCCCGCTGCCGACGCCGAGAACACCTACGCACCGCTGTCCTCCCGCGCCGCTGCCGAGGGCCTCGCCGCCCAGGTGCAGGACGCCGTGGACAAGGGGGCAACGCTCCACGCGGGCGGAGTGCTCGGCGAGGGCGACGCCGCCTACTACTCCCCTGCCGTCCTCACCGGCGTCACGCCCGGGATGCGCGCGTACCACGAGGAGCTGTTCGGCCCGGTCGCAGTCGTGTACAAGGTCGGCAGCGATGAGGAGGCCCTCCGCCTCGCCAACGACACCCCGTACGGCCTCGGCGGCGCGGTCTTCTCGACCGACACGGCCCGCGCCGAGAAGGTCGCCTCGCGTCTCGAGAGCGGCATGTCCAACGTCAACACCCCGGCGGCCGAGGGTGCGGAGATGCCGTTCGGCGGGGTGAAGCGCTCGGGCTTCGGCCGCGAGCTCGGCCCCCTCGGGATGGACGAGTTCGTCAACAAGCGCCTCTACTACGTCGCCGACTGACCCACGGGACGTGACCCTCAGGAGGTGACCTTCAGGAGGTGACTCCCAGACGGAGTACGACGGCGGCCCGGTCGCCTTCCGCGCGGAAGGTGCCGGGCCGCCGTCGTACTGAGGGGGTGCTAGCCGATCTGCAGCTCGCCCATCTCGCCCCAGCCCTCGCCATCGACCTGACGGGAGATGATGCCCGGGGTCCTGACCAGGCACGGCCGCATGGACTCGAGGCCCTTCGCGAAGTGCGCACTCTGGACATGCGGGGCGGCGCCGTCGTCCGTGAAGCCCTCGACGAGCACGTACTCGGCCGGGTTCTCGAGCGAGCGCGACCACTCGAAGAACAGGTTCCCGGGCTCCTTGCGCGTCGACTCGGTGAACTCGCGCACGATCTCGGGGAACTGCTCCGCGTACTCGGGCTTGGTCTCGAACTTCACGACGATGAAGTACATGGGGTCCTTTCGGTAGTTGGTCAGCCGCCGGTGGCGCGGCAGGCCTCGATCCCCTCGCGCGCCCACGCCACCTGGGCCGGGGTGCCCACGCGTTCGGCCCACTGTTCCGCGAGCTGGAACTCGACCAGCCCGCGGTGGGGCTCGCCGGCGTCGAGGAACATCCAGCCGAGGTTCCCGTGGAGCGAGGCGCACCAGCGCTGGGCCCGCTGGCTGTGGGAGCTGCTGGCGTACTCGATCCCGGCGCGGGCCCAGGCCTCGGCGTGGTCGGTGTCCGCGATCGCGAGCATGTGGAACGCGTCCGCGGCGAGGAACTCCTCCCCGAGGTGCTCGCCGAGCTCGGCGGCCTGCTCGAACAGCGGCACGGCCATGGCGGCGTGCCCGGAGGAGTTGAGGAGACGGCCGCGCTCGAGGACGACTCGCACGCCGATCGTGGGGTCCGGCTCGCAGTCGATGCCGTCGAGGAGCGCATCGGCCTCCTCGAAGCGGCCCTGCAGGCCGATCGCGCGGCCGAGCTGCGTCATGAGCTCGCAGCGCTCCGCGTCGTCGAACCGCGGGTCCTCGAGGGCGCGGCGGAAGGCCGCCTCCGAGGCGGCCGGATCGGAGAAGTCCCACAGGGCATCGAGCGTGGACTGTTCGAGCACGCTCCCACCCTAACGTGCTCAGCGGGCGAGCCGGCTCCAGCCCAGCGCCTCGCGGTGCGCCCTGGGGAGCCCCGCCACGACGAGGTCGTACGAGTCCTCGACGAGGTCCCGGACGTCCTCCTCGGCGAGGGCGCCGTCGAGGCGCACGTCGCTCCAGTGCCTCTTGTTCAGGTGCCAGGCACCGGTGATCTCGGGATGGGCGGCCCGCAGCTGGACCGCGAGCGCGGGGTCGCACTTGAGCGCGACCCTGAGCGGGACCGCGTCGAGGGTGGAGAGGGCGAACATCTTCCCGGGCCGCTCGTCGCCCCCGCGCGGGGACCGGACCTTGAACACCGAGGCCTCCGGCCCGAAGGGGAAGTCCTCGTACGCCCCCGGGAATCCCAGGCACAGTTCCCTGAGCTGGCCCGCGTCCATCACGCGGTCCTGCGGCCGCGCCGCCACAGCTCGCGCTCGGGGCAGGCGTCCATGACCACGTCGAGTCCGGCCGCCTCCGCCCGCTCGGCCGCGGCCTCGTCCACGACGCCGAGCTGCATCCACACGGCCCGGGCGCCCACGGCGATGGCCTGGTCCACGACCTCCCCAACCCGGGCGGAGTTCACGAAGCAGTCCACCACCTCGATCGGGTGCAGTTCCGCGGGGATGTCCGCGAGCTGCGCGTAGCCCTTCTCCCCGTGCACGTCCTCGCCGCGCAGGTTCACGGGGATGATGCGGTTGCCCATGACGTCGCGGACAGTGAGGGAGACGGCGTGCGCGGCGCGCCATTCGTTGCGGGTCAGCCCCACGATGGCCCACGTCCCGGGCGTGCTCATGAGGCGGTCGATGACAGCAGGATCATTCACGTGCCGCATGGGGCCATGCTACTGCGGCGGCCTACCGGCCGGAGTCCTGGGTGTCCCCGCCCAGCCCCTCTCCTCCTTGGCCGCCTCCAGCCGTCCCGCTGGGGCTCGGGCGCGGGCTGCCCTGCGAGGGGCGCGCGGGCTCCGTGGAATCGCCGGAGGCGCGCCCCCGCGCGCTGCCCTGGGGCTGCTGCTGGTCCTGCCGGACCTGATCCTGCGGGCCCTGGTCCCCGGCTTCGCGGGCCGCTGGGGAGGCCCCGTCGTCCCGGCCCTGGACCGGCCGGGCGGCGCCCCGTTCTCCGGCCTCCCCCGCCCCGGTGCCGCCCGCGGCGGCGCCCGCCGTGCCTGCGCCCTGCGGCGGCGCCGTGGTACCCGTCGGGGTGCCGGTGGGCGCGGCGTCGCCCGGGGCGAGCGGCTCGGCGGAGTGGGTCAGCGAGGGCCCGACGGCGGGGTGCAGCGGTGCGTGCCAGGCCCAGACCTGGCCCGTCATCGCGGCCACGCCGCTCGCGCCGAGGCCCATGCCCGCCGCGACGAGCACGCCGATCATCGCCCCGCGGTGGCGCTTGATCCAGCGCGGCCTCGGGGCGGCGGCCGCAGCCTCGGCCTTCCGGGCCGCCGCCCGGGTGAGGGGGAGCACGACGCCGAGCGGCGCCGTCGCGCTGTCCGCCGCCTGGCCGCCGGCGAGGAGGCGTGCCAGCTCGCCGGTGGGCGCGGGCGGCTCGGCGATCCGGAGCGCAGCGATCCGCTCGAGCGCGGCCGTCAGCGCGGCGTCGTGCTCGAGCCCCTCCTCGGCGAGCACCGCCTGCACCTGCGTCCTCTTCACGCTGATCGGACCCACTCTTCCTCTGCTACGTGCTCCCTCAGGGCCAACAGGGCCCTGCGTTGGAGCTGCTTGACCGCGCCCGGCGTCTTGCCGAGCACTGAGGCGACTTCCTCGATGCTCAGTTCCGCCACGATGCGGAGCGTGAGCACTTCCTTCTGGTCCCCCTTGAGCCTGCCGATCAGGATCTCCGCGTCGGTCTGGCCGGCGGCGAGGAGGGCATCGTGCTCGGCGGAGGCGGTCTCACGCGTGTCGAGCAGCGGGTCGTAGTCGACGATCCGCGGCCGGCGCTCGGTGCGGCGGTAGTGGTCCACCACCCGAGCATGTGCCACGGAGAAGACGAGCGTCTTCAGCCCTGCCGCCCCGCCGGTGATCGAGCCCAGGCGCGGGAGCACTGCGACGAACACGTCCTGCGCGAGCGCCTCGGGGTCGTCCACCCCCCGGGCGGACATGTAGCCGATCACCGCGGGTGCCAGCGAACGGTAGACGAGGGTGAACAGCTCGTGCTCCGTCAGCGCACCCGGCGCGAGATCGTCGTCGGTGATCGATTCGAGCACGGCTATCCTCTGGATTCCTGACCCTGGACTCTGAAGGCAGAACCCGCCCAGTCTAGCCGTGGGCCAGCTGCGCCGACGGCCCGACTGGGCAGAGAGGAAGCCGGGCTGGAACATGATGGGGGACAGATTCCAGCCCGGCTTACATCCACGTAATCGTCCGCCGCCCCCGGAAGGTTACGCGGATTCCGGATTTTCTTTCGGGGGTCCTTTCCGGCCCCGCGGCGGCCGACGCGCCGCGGTGCGCCGTCGCGGTCGGTTACTTTCCTCCGCCCACCGGGTACGGCGTAGGTGGTGTTCCTGGATCCGGCACGGCAAGGACGGGGTGATGTCTCGATGGACACGTCAGTGAACAGAGGTTCGGCCGGCGACGGCGGCCTGGCGGAGGCCGTCCAAGGGCCCGGGGCGGTGGAGCTGCTGCTGATCCGCCACGGAGAGAGCGAAGGCAACGTCGCGGCGACGGAAGCGCGTGAGGCCGGGGCGGAGGTGATCGACGTCCCCGCCCGCGATGCCGATGTCGACCTGTCCGGCACCGGCCGGGACCAGGCCAAGGCGCTGGGCATCGCGCTGGGCCGGATGGCCGCCGAGCTCCGCCCGGACGCGGTGGTGTCCTCACCTTACGCGCGGGCCCGCCAGACGGCCGAGATCGCGGTGGAGACGGCAGGCTGGCCGCTGCAGGTGCGCACCGACGAACGGCTGCGCGACCGCGAGCTCGGCATCCTGGACCGGCTCACCCGGGTGGGCGTGGAGCAGCGCTATCCCGAGGAGTCCGAGCGCCGGGCCTGGCTGGGCAAGCTGTACTACCGGCCGCCGGGCGGGGAGTCGTGGGCGGACGTGGCCCTGCGGCTGCGGTCCGTCCTCGCGGACGTGAACTCCCTGGGCATGGGGCACCGGGTGATGCTGGTGTGCCACGACGCCGTGATCATGCTGTTCCGGTATGTGCTCGAGGGGCTCAGCGAGAGGGAGCTGCTGGACCTGGCCGCCCGCGAAGCGATCCTCAACGCCTCGGTGACCCGGTTCGTGCGCCCCTCCGGCGTGGGACCGTGGACGCTGGAGAGCTTCAACGTGGCCGACCACCTGACAGAGCTGGGCGTCGAGGTCACCGAGCACGCGGGAGACACCAGTGCCCGGCCGCGCTGACTCCTCCGGCGCCACCCCGGTGACGCCGTCGCTCCTGCGGGAGTGGCCGCTCCCTGCCCCGGGCCAGGACAAGTACTCGCGCGGGTCCGTGCTCGTGGTGGGCGGAGCCCGGCCCACGCCCGGCGCCGCCCTGCTGGCGGGGACGGCCGCCCTGCGCGCCGGCGCCGGGAAGCTCACGCTGGCCGTGGCGGAATCGGTGGCCGTGCAGGCGGGGGTGGCGTTGCCCGAGTGCGGGTCGATCGGCCTGCCGGAGACCGCTGCCGGCTCGGTCCGGCCAGAACTGGACCGGATCGCCGCGTCCCTGGACGAGGCGGACGCCATCCTGGTGGGCCCGGGGCTCGACGACCCCGAGCTCGCCGGGCAGCTGCTCGCCGCGCTGCTCCAGCGCGAAGCCGCCCGCGGCGACCGGCCCCGCGGTGACCCGGGCGGCCGCGGAGGGCCCGCCGTCGTCCTCGATGCCTACGCCCTCGGCGCCCTGGCGTCGCTCGAGGACCAGCTGGCACCGTGGCGCGGGCGGCTGATCCTGACCCCGAATCGGAAGGAGGCCGCGGTCCTGCTGGGCCGGGACGTGGACGACCTCGAGAAGGACCTGGCCGAGATCTCCGCCAGGTTCCACGCCGTGGTCACCTGCCAGGGGCTGATCACCCAGCCGCCCGGGCTCGAGCCGGAGGAGCCGGAGCGGTGGAGGATCACCACGGGCTACGGCGGCCTGGGCACCTCCGGCAGCGGGGACGTCCTGGCCGGCGCGATCGCCGGCCTCCGGGCGCGGGGAACCAGCAGTGCGCAGGCTGCCTGCTGGGGCACCCACCTGCACGCCTCGGCCGGCGACCGGCTGGCCAGCAGGCTCGGCCCCCTCGGGTTCCTCGCCCGCGAGCTCGCCGACGAGCTGCCCGCCCTGATGCTCGAGTTCAGCGTCTGACGCGCGCGCCGTGCACGTGGAAGCCCCAGCGATCCCCTGCGGGAGGCCCGCCCTAGTCGATGAGGTCGCGGACCACGATCGTCTGCTCGCGGTCGGGGCCGACCCCGATGGCGGAGAACCGCGTCCCGGAGAGCTTCTCGAGCGCCAGGACGTAGTCGCGCGCGTTGGCCGGGAGCTCGTCCAGGGTCGTGGCGCCCGAGATGTCCTCCGTCCAGCCGTCGAAGTACTCGAAGAGCGGCTTGGCGTGGTGGAACTCAGTCTGGGTCATCGGCATCTCGTCGTGCCGCACCCCGTCGACGTCGTACGCGACGCAGACCGGGATGCGCTCGATGCCGGTGAGCACGTCGAGCTTGGTCAGGAAGTAGTCCGTGAAGCCGTTGACGCGCGAGGCGTGGCGGGCCAGGACGGAGTCGTACCAGCCGCAGCGGCGCGGCCGGCCGGTGTTGACGCCGAACTCGCCGCCGGTCTTCTGCAGGTACTCGCCCATCTCGTCGAACAGCTCCGTGGGGAACGGCCCGGCGCCCACGCGGGTGGTGTACGCCTTGATGATGCCGATGGCCCGGGAGATGCGGGTGGGGCCGATGCCCGAGCCCACCGAGGCGCCGCCCGCGGTGGGGTTCGACGACGTGACGAACGGGTAGGTGCCGTGGTCCACGTCGAGGAACGTGGCCTGGCCGCCCTCCATGAGGACCACCTTGCCGTCGTCGAGCGCCTTGTTCAGCTCGTAGGTCGAGTCGATGACGAGGGGGCGCAGACGGTCCGCGAAGCCGAGGAAGTAGTCCACCGTCTCGTCGATGTCCACGGCCCGGCGGTTGTAGACCTTGACGAGGAGCTCGTTCTTCTGGTGCAGCGAGCCCTCGACCTTCTGCCGCAGGATGGACTCGTCGAAGACGTCCTGGACGCGGATGCCGAGGCGGGCCACCTTGTCCATGTAGGCCGGACCGATCCCCCGGCCGGTGGTGCCGATCGCGCGCTTGCCGAGGAACCGCTCGGTGACCTTGTCGAGGGTCTGGTGGTACGGGGCCACGAGGTGGGCGTTGGCGGAGACGCGCAGCCGGGACGTGTCGGCGCCGCGGGCCTCGAGCCCGTCGATCTCCTGGAAGAGCGCCTCGAGGTTCACGACGCAGCCGTTGCCGATGATCGGGATCGTGTTCGGGCTCAGGATGCCGGCGGGCAGGAGCTTGAGCTCGTACTTCTCGCCGCCGACCACCACGGTGTGGCCCGCGTTGTTGCCCCCGTTGGGCTTGACCACGTAGTCCACGCGGCCCCCCAGCAGGTCCGTTGCCTTGCCCTTGCCCTCATCGCCCCACTGGGCTCCGACGATCACGATTGCTGGCATGGATTCCTCCCCGGACACCGCCCACGGCCCGGCTGGCCGTCGGCCTACATGCAAAGACCCCGTCTCTCGCGCGTCGTGGCAAGACTTCCGGGGCTCTTGCCACCCAAGTCTACCGAAGCGGGGCAAGGGGCACCGAAGATGATGGGAAGCACTCACCTCAGGAGGTCATCAGTGGACGATCATTCACGCGGGGGCGGCGGGGCCGACAACTCGGCTCAGCGGGGCGCCAAGGACGCCGCCCACCATGCGGAGCGGGCCGCGAGCTCGCCCGCAGCGCGCACGGTGGCGCGCGCCGGCTTCGCATTCGTGGGTCTGCTGCACATCCTCATCGCGTGGTTGGCGCTGCAGGTGGCGCTCGGGGGCAGCAGCAAGAGCGCCGACCAGTCGAGCGCAGTCCAGCAGATCGCCTCGGCGCCGGGCGGCCCTGTGCTGCTCTGGGCCGCCGTCGTCTGCTGCGCCGCCCTCGCCGTGTGGATGGTCATCGACGCCGTCGCGAAGTGGCGGCGCGAGGGCAAGCCTGCCAAGGCCCTCGGGCCCGGCGGCACGGCGCTCGCCTACTTCGGCCTCACGTGGCTCTTCGTCAGCTTCGCCCTCGGGAACCAGAAGAACTCGAGCCAACAGTCCCAGCAGACCACCGCCAACGTGCTCTCGATTCCCTTCGGCCCCGTGGTGCTCTTCATCGCCGGGCTCGTGGTCCTCGGCGTCGGCGTGTACTTCGGCTTCCGCGGGGTGACCCGCGGCTTCCTGGGCAAGGACGCCCAGCCGACCGAGTCCGCGCCGGACTGGGTGAAGGTCGTGGGAAGCGTCGGCTACACGGCTAAGGGGGTCGCCGTGGCCGTGGTCGGAATCCTGATCCTGGTCGCGGCCGTGCGCCATGACCCGAAGCAGCAGTCCGGCCTCGACGGCGCCCTCAAATCGCTGGCCTCGCAGCCGTTCGGCGGCTGGATCCTCGCGGCCGTGGCCCTCGGCCTCGCCTGCTACGGCATCTACAGCGCGGCGCGGGCCAAATACGGCAACTTCGACCAGTAGCCCGCGCCGCCCACTGCTCCGAGACAGTCCTACCGCGCGAACTGCTTCCGCAGCTCGGCCTTGCGGATCTTCCCGCTCGCCGTGCGGGGCATCTCCTCGACGAACACGACCGACTTGGGGATCTTGTACCGGGCGAGCCGCCCGTCGAGGTGGGCGCGGATGTCCTCCGGAGTGAGCGAGGTTCCCTCCCGCAGCGTCACGACGGCGCGCGGCACCTCGCCCCACTTCTCGTCCGCGACCCCGATCACGGCCACGGAGGCCACCTGGGGCAGCTCGACGATGGCGGCCTCGACCTCGGCGGGATAGATGTTCTCGCCGCCGGAGATGATCATGTCCTTGAGCCGGTCGGAGACGAACAGGAAGCCCTCCTCGTCGCGGTAGCCCATGTCGCCGGACTTGAACCAGATCCCGTCCGCGTAGGAGTCCCGGGTCGCCTCGGTGCGGTTCCAGTACTGCTTGATCACGTTCGGTCCGGAGATCTGGATCTCCCCGACCTCCCCCGGGCCGAGGACCTCGCCGAGCGGATCCGCGATCCGGATGTCGGCGAAGAACTGGGGCAGCCCGGACGAGCCGGCCTTCTCCCGGGACCGCCACACGGGCAGCGTCGTCGCCCCGGGGGCCGTCTCGGTCATGCCGTACCCGTTCGAGAACCCGAGCCCGCGCTCCTCGTAGGCCTCGAGGACGCGCAGCGGCACGGCCGAGCCGCCGCAGGTGAGCTTGTCCAACGAGCTGAGGTCCGTCGTCGCCCAGGCGGGGTGCTCGGCGAGGAGCTGGTACGTGGTCGGGACGCCGCTGAGGGCCGTGATGCGGTGCCGCCCGATGAGCTCGAGCGCACGGCCGGGGTCGAACTTCTGCTCGAGCACCACGGTGGCGCCCTTGAGCAGCATGGGCAGCAGGCCCATGTCGAGGGAGGCCACGTGGAACAGCGGGGAGATCATGAGCGCCACGTCGTGGCGGTTCACGTCCATGTCGGTGATGACGTTGATGCAGTTCCACGTGATGTTGCCGTGGGTGAGCAGCGCCCCCTTGGGCCGGCCGGTGGTCCCCGACGTGTAGAGGATCATCGCCCCGTCGTCGAGGCCCACCGTCTCGTCGATCCACTCGTCGGGCGCCGCCGCGAGGGCGTCCTCGTAGCGCCCGACGACGGCGGTTCCGCCCGCGCTGGGAGCGGCGCCGGCGGCGTCGGCCGCCGACCCGACGACGAGGCGGTGCTGCACCCCGGTGCCCGCCGCGGCCGAGGCGGCGAGGCCCTCGAGGGGGGCGCCGTGGACGAGGAGGCGGGCGCCGGAGTCCTGCAGCTGGAACTGCAGCTCGGGGGGCGCGAGCCGGGTGTTGAGCGGGATGAAGATCGCGCCCAGGAGGCCCGCAGCGAAGAACGTCTCGACGAAGGCCGGATCGTTCTCGCCGAGGTACGCCACGCGGTCGCCCCGGGCCACGCCCCGGCGGCGCAGCGCGTTGGCGAGCCGGTCCGTCCGCTCGGACAGCTCCGCGTAGGTCAGCGTGCGGTCGCCGGCAATGAGGGCGGTCTGGGGCCCGGACTTGGGGCGGCGGCGGTGGAGCCACGAGCCAACACCGTTGTTGTACATGCAGAACTCCTGAGGGGGCGGCGGGACGGCTTACTTGTAGAACCGCGCGAGGAACTCGGCGACGACGGCCGGGCGCTCCTGGCCCTCGATCTCGATCGTGGCGTTGACCTTGATCTGGGCGCCGCCCTTGACCTCGGTCACCTCGGCGATGGCGCCGGCCATGCGGACCTTGGAGCCGACCTTGACGGGCGAGGTGAACCGGACCTTGTCGAGCCCGTAGTTGACCTTGGTGGTGACGCCCTCGACGTCGAACAGCTCGCCCCAGAACGGGATGACGAGGGAGAGCGTGAGGAAGCCGTGGGCGATGGGCGCGCCGAACGGGCCGTCCTTGGCGCGCTCGGGGTCGGTGTGGATCCACTGGTGGTCGTCGGTCGCGTCGGCGAAGAGGTTGACGCGGTCCTGGGTGATCTCCATCCATTCGGTCGTGCCGAGGTCGGCGCCGGCCAGGGTGGGGAGCTTGTCGAAGTCGACGACGAGCCTCGGCTCGGAGGTGCGTGCGGTCATGGTGTTCTCCTTGGAGTTCTCTATTTGGTGAAGGCGCTCTGGCCGGTGAGGGCGCGGCCCACGATCAGCGCGTTGATCTCGTGGGTGCCCTCATAGGAGTAGACGGCCTCGGCGTCCGCGTGGAAGCGTGCCACCTCGGCATCCAGGGTGATGCCGTTGCCGCCCACGACCTCGCGGGCGAGGGCCACGGTCTCGCGCATGAGCAGCGAGGTCTGCATCTTCGCCAGGGCGGAGTCCTGGTCGCGGTAGACGCCCTTCTCCTGCTGCTCGGTGAGCCGGACCACGAGCGCGAGGCTCGAGGTGAGGTTGCCGAGCATCCGGGCGAGCTTCTCCTGGACGAGCTGGAACCCGCCGAGCTGGCGGCCGAACTGCTCGCGCCCGGTGACGTAGCGCAGGGCGGCCTCGAAGGCGCCGGCCTGGATGCCGGTGGCGATCCAGGCGACGTCCGAGCGCATGGCCCGGAGCATGGCGGCGACGTCCCGGAACGAGTTCACGTCGTGGAGCCGGTCCGCCTCGGTGACGCGCACGCCCTCGAGCGTGATGTGCGCGTTCTGCATCATGCGCAGGGCCGTCTTGCGGTGGATCTTCTCCAGGGTGACCCCGGGGGCCTCGCGCGGGATGAGGAACGCCTTGACCTGCCCGTCCGCGACGTCGCGCGCGAATACGGCCAGGACATCGGCCGTGAAGGCCCCGCCGATCCAGCGCTTGGCGCCGTCGATGACCCAGGTGTCCGTGCCCGGCTCGCGCCGGGCGGTGGTGGCCAGGCCGCCGGCGATGTCGGAGCCGTGCTCGGGCTCGGTGAGGCAGAAGACGCCCTTGAGCGAGAAGTCGGTGACCTTGGGCATCCACTCCCGTCTCTGCTCCTCGGAGGCGCCGACGCGGATGGCCGTGCGGAACAGGCCCGCCTGGGCCGTGTAGAACGTGGCGATGGAGGCGTCCGTGCGTGCCAGCTCGAAGATGCGGAAGCCGTGGTAGAGCCCCCGGGCGGGGCGGGTCCGGTTCGCGGTGAGCTCGGCGGGCTCCATGAGGTCCAGGTCGATGAGCGGCTGGGCGATCTCGTAGGGGAACTCGCCGCGCTCCCAGTAGTCGCCCACGAGCGGCCTGGCGGTCGTGTCGAGGAAGTCGCGCAGCCGGCCGAGGACCAGTCGCTCGTCGTCGGTGAGGAGGCCCGCGGCGTCGTACCAGTCGCAGACGGAGTACAGGTCCATCTCAGTGCTTCCCTTCCGCGGCGGTCCCGAGCCCGAGGAGCTTGACGGCGTTGTCCTTGAGGATCTTGGGCCGGATCTCGTCCTTGAGCGGGAGGTCCGCGAACGCGCCGAGCCACTTCGCGGGGGTGATGAGCGGGAAGTCGGTGCCGAACAGGACCTTGTCCGCCAGCATCGAGTTCGCGGCCCGCACGAGGGACTGCGGGAAGTACTTCGGGGACCAGCCCGAGAGGTCGATGTAGACGTTGGACTTGTGGGTGGCGATGGAGATCGCCTCGTCCTGCCAGGGCACCGAGGGGTGCGCCATGATCACGGTCAGGCCGGGGAAGTCGGCGGCGACGTCGTCGAGCAGCACCGGGTTGGAGTACCTGAGCTTGATCCCGTGGCCGCCCGGCAGCCCGGCGCCCATGCCGTTCTGGCCGGTGTGGAAGACGGCCGGGAGGCCGAGCTCCGCGAGGGCCTCCCAGAGCGGGTAGAACTCCTCGCTCGAGGGGTCGAAGCCCTGCAGGGACGGGTGGAACTTGAATCCGCGGGCGCCGAGCTCGAGGGCCTGGTGCCGCGCACGGGCAATCGCCTCCTCGCCCGTGCGCGGGTCTACGGAGCCGAAGGGGATGAGGACGTCATGGTGCTCGGCGGCACCGGCGATGAGGTCCTCGATCGAGTTCGGCTCGTGCTTCAGCGCTGTGCGCGCGTCCACGGTGAAGACGACGGCGGCCATGTTCAGCGAGCGGTAGGTGTCTGCGATCTTCTCGAGCGTGGGGTGGCGGTCCTCGGCCTTGAAGTACTTCGAGGAGGCCTCGTTGAGGTCGTCCGGGAGGGAGCAGTGGCCGTGGCCGTCGATCTCGATGTGCACGTGCATGTCGATCGCGTCGAGCTTCTCGACGTCGAGGCCGAGTTCATAGCGGGACATGCTCAGCGGGCCTCCGCCCCAGAGGGCTGGAGCTCGGCCGGAAGTGGGAGGAACTCCTCGCCCACGCTCTGCAGGTGTCCGCCGATCAGCTCGGCCCCCTTCTCCTGCAGGGCCTCGTAGGTCCAGCCGCCCTCGCGGTAGTCGGTGGTGGCGGCCTCGGGGTGGGTCCAGACCTGGAGGCGGTCGCCGCCGGCCCCGATCGCCTGGCCGGTGATGCCGGCCGCCTCGTCGGAGGCGAGGTACGCGATCAGGCCCGCGACGTCGTCGGCCGTGCCGAAGCCGAGGTCGTGGCGGAAGAAGTCGGGCATGCGCTCGCCGTTCTCGTCCGCCTCGACGGCCTTCGCGAAGTACGGCACTGTCTTGGTCATCGCGGTCGCGGCGACGGGGATGACGGCATTGACGGTCACGCCGGCCTTCTTCATCTCCAGGGCCCAGGTACGCACCATGCCCACGATCCCGGCCTTGGCGGCGGCGTAGTTGGTCTGGCCGAAGTTGCCGCGCTGGCCCGTCGGGGAGCCGATGGTGACGATGCGGCCGGCGACGCCGTTCTCCTTGAAGTAGGCGTAGGCCTCGCGGACGCAGGTGAAGGTGCCCTTGAGGTGGACATTGATGACGAGGTCGAAGTCCTCGTCCGTCATCTTCAGCAGGCTCTTGTCCCGCAGGATGCCGGCGTTGGTGACGAGGATGTCGAGGCGGCCGAACTCCTTCACGGCGCCGTCCACGAGGGCCTTCGCGGCCTCGGTGGCCCCGACGGGGACGACGACGGCGGTCGCCTTCCCGCCCTCCGCCTGGATCTGCTCGACCGCGGCGGCGGCGGTAGCCTCGTTGACATCGTTGACGACGACGGCGGCGCCCTGACGCGCGAGCTCCCGGGCGTAGGCGAGGCCGAGGCCCTGTCCGCTGCCGGTGACGATCGCTACTTTGCCTGCCAGGCTCATGCCCTGCTCCCTTGCGGTCTGTGGCTGTGGCCTCGTCCATGAGACCCTTGTCACAGTCCATGAGATACTGGATCATTGAAAATGTCAACGATTGAATTTTGATGAGGTTTGGAGGCCCCGGTGAGCATTGGCCAAGGCGTGGATGCGGCCGACACCCCGCGGCTCGCGACGTCGGCGATCGCGGACGACATCGGGCTCCTGCTCGCGAAGGTCCGTGCTGCCGGTTCGGTCCTGAATAACCGCGCGCTGGCTGCCTTCGGCCTGCGCGAGCGCTCCTACTCGGTGCTGCGGCTCGCGTGCAGCGGCCTCGAGCCCACCCAGCGCGAGCTCGCCGACTTCCTGAGCCTGGACCCCAGCCAGATCGTGGCGCTCATCGACGAGCTCGAGGGGCAGGGCCTCGTGGCGCGCGAGCAGGGCCGGACCGACCGGCGGCAGAAGATCGTGCTCGCGACCCCGGCCGGCGAGCGCCTGCACGCGCAGGCGGAGGCGGCCCTGAAGTCCTGCGAATCGGAGCAGTTCGCGGCCCTCAGCGCGGCCGAGGTCGCGTCGCTGCGGGCCCTGCTCCAGCGGACGCTCTGGGGCTAGCCCCAGCCGACCAGGGGTGCAGGCCCGTCAGCCGAGGACGCGGTCCAGGTAGGCGTTGCGGAATACGCCGTCGGGGTCGCGCCGGGCCACGAGCCTCCGGAAGTCCTCGAACCGGGGGTAGAGCGCGGCGATCGCGGCCGGGGGCATGGCGTTCAGCTTGCCCCAGTGCGGTCGGGCGCCGAACGGGGCGAGGGCGTCCTCGAGCTCGGGCAGGAGGGCCTCGACCTCGCGCTGGAGCGGCTTCCAGGTGAAGTGGAGGGCCACGCTGTCCTGGCGGTAGGAGGGGCTGAGCCAGAGCTCGTCCGCCGCGACCGTGCGGATCTCGGAGACGTAGAGGAGCGGCGCCAGCCGGGCCGCGAGCGCCCGCACCGCGCGGAGGGCCTCCGCCGCCCGTGCCCGCGGGAGGAGGTACTCGGTCTGCAGTTCGTCCCCGGCGCTCGGGGTGAACTCGTGCCGGAAGTGCGGGAGCCGGTTGAGCCAGGGGCCGGCAACATCGAGCTGCTGGGTGCAGTTGCCCGCATCCATCTCGGGCAGCGGGTGACGCGGCCGCTCGGCGGGAGCGGCGCCGAAGAAGGACGCCGGCGCGGCGCCCCCGCTTCCGTCCTCGCCGGCGCCGACGCGCACCTTGCGCCAGGCCTGGGCCACGGTGGCCCCGGCATAGTCGGTGAAGAGCGAGACGCTGTAGCCGGCCCCGGCCACCGCGTCGAAGTCGGCGAGCACGGCGTCCCACGGCAGGCCCTCGAACACCTGCTGCCGCACCCGGTAGGTCGGCTCGATCGCCAGCTCGAGCGCCGTCACGATCCCGAGGGCCCCCAGGCCCACGACGCTGCCGCGGAACTCCCCGCCGCCGGCCGCGTCGAGCCGGTCGAGCTCGCCGGAGGCCCGCACGAGATCGATCGCCGTCACGGCAGAGGCCAGGGCGGGGCTCGCGATGCCGGACCCGTGCGTGCCGGTCTGGACGGCACCGCCCACCGAGATGTGGGGCAGCGAGGCCATGTTGTGCAGCGCCCAGCCCTCGCGTTCGAGGGCGGCCCCGAGCGCTCCGTAGGTGGTGCCGGCCGGCACCCTGACCGTCCGGCGCGCGGAGTCCACCTCGATCCCGCGGGGCAGCCGGTCCAGGACGACGTGGCCCCGCCGGTGTCCGCGATGTCGTTGAAGCAGTGGCGCGAGCCCAGCGCCTTGACCCGCTCCCCCCGTCGCGCGGCGCCGGCGACGAACTCTGCGAGCTCCTCCGCCGATTCCGGCCGCACGACCGACGCCGCCGCATACTCGAGATTCCCAGCCCAGTTCCTCATCGTCGCGCTTCCGGGCCCGTCCCGTCAGTGGGAGTTCGGGGCGACGCGGAACCGGTCCGCGAGCTCGTCCATCAGCCGGTCGATGTGGGGATCGACTGCCTTGCGCGCCGGGTCCTCGTCGTGCCACGCCACCATCTCCCGCGCGCCCTGCTCGTAGGGGATGCAGGGAGCGAAGTCGGGGACGATGCTGCGCAGCTTGGAGGTGTCGAAGACCGCCGAATGGGTCTTGTCGCCCAGGAGCGAGGCGCCCCATTCCGGGTCCACGGCCGCGATGGCCTCGGAGGGCACATGGACGATCCGGGCCTCCGCCCCGGCGGCGCGGGCCAGGACGTGCGTGATCTGGTCCCACGTCAGCACATCGTCCGAGGTGATGGTGAAGGCCTCCCCGAGCGCCCTCGAGTGCCCGAGCAGGGGGACGAAGCCGCGGGCGAAGTCCTCGTGGTGGGTCAGGGTCCACAGGGAGGACCCGTCGCCGTGGACCACGATCTCCTTGCCCTGCCGCATCCGCTCGACCACGGTCCAGCCGCCGTTGAACGGGGGCCGCGTCCTGTCGTAGGTGTGCGAGGGCCGGATGACGGTCGCGGGGAAGCCGCGCTCGCGGTAGGCCGAGGTCAGCACGTCTTCGCACGCGATCTTGTCGCGGCTGTACTGCCAGTACGGGTTCCGCAGCGGCGTGGACTCGCGGACGGGCAGCCGTGCCGGCGGGGTCTGGTAGGCCGAGGCGGAGCTGATGAAGACGTATTGGCCGGTGCGGCCCTCGAACAGCCCGAGGTCGGCCTGCACGTGGTCCGGGGTGAACGCGACCCAGTCCACCACGGCATCGAACTCACGCCCGCCCAGCACGTCCCGGACGGACTGGGGATCGCGGATGTCCGCCACGAGCTGTTCGGCGCTGGCGGGGACCTCGCGCCGGCCGGTGCCGCGGTTGAGGACCGTCAGGTCGATCCCCCGCTCCACGGCGAGCCGCGCGCACGCCGAGCTGATGGTGCCGCTGCCCCCGATGAAGAGGGCCTTGAGTGGACTCATGGGGGCCTGCCTTTCGCGTCGTCCGCACCGTGCCCGTGTCCGCAGTCTGCCACCCCGGACCGGCGCCGCGGGAGAGGTTCCGGCCCCCAGAAGCCGCATCCGACACAGCAGCACCACAGGTTCGCCCTACAGATCCCATAGATTCCCGCCATAGCCTTCGGGGCAGGCGCGGCGAAGGTCCGCGCATCGAAGGGACACCCCATGTTTGCTCGGTACCTGCGGCGGGAGCTGTCAGGGCGGCGGAAGCAGACCGCCATCATCGCCATCGCACTGGCCCTGGCCATCGCACTCGTCATCGTCGTCAACGCACTCTCGGCGGGCGTCCGCGATGCCCAGAAGGCCGCCCTCGCGTCGGTGTACGGGGTGGGCACCGACATCACGGTGACCAAGGCCCCGGCCGCCCCGACCGCCGGCGCGCAGCCCGGGCAGCGGTTCGACTTCAACGGGGGCACGGGCGGCACCGCGGGCTCCTCGACCGCGGTGAACCAGTCGCGGCTCGTCTCGGGCCGCGGCGCCTCGACCTTCGCCTCGACCTCGCTCGCCACGGTCAAGGGCACCGGCGGCGTCCAGGCCGCCTCGTCCGCGCTCTCGCTCATGAACCTCACCCTCAACGGCCAGGTCAACCAGAACGGCAGCGCCACCGCCGCCCCCACTGCCCCGGCGCAGTCCGCCACGGGTTCCCGCCAGGGCGAGTTCCGCCGCGGCCCGGGCGGTTCGTTCGGCGTCAACTCCTTCAGCGTCCTCGGAATCGACTCCAATGCCTCGACGGTCGGCCCCCTCGCCGCCGCGACGGTCTCCCAGGGGCGTGCCCTCGGGACGCAGGACGTCGGCAAGCACAACGCCGTCGTCGATTCCTCCTACGCGACGACCGCGAGCCTGAAGCTCGGCGGCACCGTGAACGTGGGCGGGACGGACTTCACGATCGTGGGCCTTGTCTCCGCGACCGGTTCAGAGTCGGAGACCGCCGCGAACGTGTACATCCCGCTGGACGTCGCCCAGACCCTCTCGAGCCAGCCCAACGTCGTGAGCACCGTCTACGTCAAGGCCGCGTCCTCGGACCAGCTCTCCACGGTCAAGTCCTCGCTCCAGAAGGCCCTGCCGGACGAGACGGTCAACACCCAGGACGACCTCGCGTCGAATGTCTCCGGCTCCCTCGCCAACGCCTCGAGCCTCATCTCGGGGCTCGGGCTGTGGCTCTCCATCGCGGTCCTGCTGGCCGCGTTCCTGCTCGCAGCGCTCCTGACCCTCTCGGGCGTCTCCCGCCGCACCCGGGAGTTCGGCACCCTCAAGGCGATCGGCTGGCGCAACTCGCGGATCGTGCGCCAGGTCGCGGGCGAATCCTTCGTGCAGTCGGCGATCGGCGCCGTGGGCGGGATCGCCATCGGCCTCCTCGCGGTCCTGGCCCTGAACATCTTCTCCCCGACCCTGAGCGCCTCGGCCGGCGTGGGCCGCGGTGCCGGACAGGCGGCCCGGCAGGCCGCGGGCCAGGCCGCGGGCGGTGCCGGCCAGGGCGGCGGCTTCGGCGGCGGCGGGTTCGGCCGAGCCGGGGCGGCGGCCACCCAGGTGGTCCTGGGCGCCCCGGTGACCCCCTCCGTCATCCTCATCGCGGTGGCCATCGCGATCGCGGGCGGCCTCATCGCCGGCATGGTCGGCGGATGGCGTGCGGCGCGCCTGCAGCCGGCAGCGGCCCTGCGGAGCGTGGCCTGATGAGCGTCCAGGACGAGAAGCGACTCGGAACAGAGGAACCCAGCATGCAGCGCACCACGACCCCCGACGAGGACCAGAACCCCGTCCAGGCCCCGACCACCGCCCCGGACCCCGGGCAGACGGGCTCCGCGCCGGCCGGCTCAGCACCGATGTTCGAGCTGGTCGACGTCGCCAAGACCTACCAGCAGTCCAAGCGCGAGGTCAGGGCGCTCGACGGCGTGAGCCTGAGCATCCCCGCCGGGCAGCTCGTGGCGGTCCAGGGCCCCACCGGCGGCGGCAAGTCCACGCTCCTGCAGATGCTCGGCGCGCTGGACCGGCCCACCTCGGGGACGGTCACCCTCGCGGGCCGGGAGATCTCTCGGCTCCGGGACCGGCAGCTCGCGGACATCCGCGCCCGGGAGATCGGGTTCGTGTTCCAGTCCTTCAACCTCATCCCGACCCTGACCGCGCAGGAGAACGTCGAGATGGGCCTCGCGCCCCTCGGCCTGCCGGCCAAGGAGCGGGCAGAGCGTGCCACCCAGGCCCTCGCGTCGGTGGGGCTCGGTGAGCGTGCGGCGCACCTGCCCGGCGAGCTCTCGGGCGGCCAGCAGCAGCGCGTCGCGATCGCCCGGGCCCTCGCCAAGCGCCCCAAGGTCCTCCTCGCGGACGAGCCGACGGGCAACCTCGACGAGGGCACCCGGGACGAGATCATGGACCTCTTCGAGACGCTCTGGCGGCAGGGGCTCACAATCGTGCTCGTCACGCATGACTCCTCGGTGGCGCGCCGCGCCGAGCGCCGCCTCCGGATTGCCGGAGGCACGCTGACCGAGAAGGACTAGGCCCGGCGCGGACGACGGCGGCCGGCGGCTTCCGTGGGGGGCGTCGCCCGCCGTCCGTCCGCGGGCGGCCCGAGGCGCACGCCCCGGGTCGGCCGTGCTCCCCGGACTAGAGTGGAAGCCATGAGCGAAGGAATCGTGGTCGGCAGCACGGGCGAGATCGAGGAGGGCACGGCGAAGGTCGTCGAGCCCGAGGAGTCCGGCTTCGACGAACCGATCGCGGTCTTCCATGCCGAGACCGGCTGCTTCTTCGCCCTCAACGACACATGCACGCACGAGGACGCCTCCCTTGCCGAGGGCTGGATCGAGGGCGAGACAGTCGAGTGCCCCCTCCACTCCTCGAGCTTCAGCCTGCGCACCGGGAAGGTCCTGTGCCTGCCCGCCACGGAGGACACCCGCACCCACCGTGTCGAGGTCCGCGACGGCCAGGTGGTCCTGTACCCGGGCACGGGCGCCGATCCCGACGCCTGCGCCCAGTAGCACCGCGGTGGGCACGCCGAACCGCGTCGTCATCGTGGGCGGCGGCGTCGCCGGCTTCAGCGCGGCGCAGGAGCTCCGCGCCCGCGGCTACGCCGGCGCCCTCACCGTGGTCTCCCCGGAGGGCCTGCCCTACGACCGGCCGCCCCTGAGCAAGGGCTACCTCCTCGGCACCGAGGACGCCGACCGGATCCTGCTCGCCCCCGAGCCGTGGTACACCGAACACGGCGTCGAGGTCGTCGCCGCCCGCGCCGCGGCCCTCGACCTCTCCCCCGGCCGCCCCGCGGTGGCCCTGGAGGACGGGACCCGGCTGCACGCCGACCGCCTCCTCCTGGCCACCGGCGCCCTGCCCCGCCGACTCGGCATCCCCGGCGGCGACCGTGCCGTCGCGCTGCGCTCCCGCGCCGACGCCGACGCGCTCCGCCGCGTCCTCGTCCCCGGCGCCCGCATTGCCGTGGTCGGTGCGGGCCTCATCGGTGCCGAGGTCGCCTCCGCGGCAGCATCCCTCGGCGCCGAGGCCACGCTCATCGACCCGGTGGCGCCCCCGCTCGTGCCGGCCGTCGGGGAGGATCTGGCCCTCAGGCTGCACGCCATGCACAGCGGGCGCGGTGTCGCCACCCTCGTGGGCGCGCCCGTCGCGATCGAGGAGGGGACGCACGACGCCGGCCCGCACCTCGTGCGGTTGGCCGACGGCCGCGCCGTGCCCGCGGACGCGGTGGTGGTGGGCATCGGGGTCATCCCGGACACTGCGCTCGCCTCGGCCACCGGCCTCACTGCCGAGGACGGGATCCTGGTCGGGCCCGACGGCTCGACGTCCCATCCTGCGGTCTACGCGGCCGGCGACGCGACGCGCGTGCGGCGGCAGGACGGCGCAGTGCGCCTGCAGCGGCGCGCGGAGCACTGGGAGGCCGCCGTCCGCTCGGGCCAGGCCGCGGCGGCGGGGATCCTCGGTGAGGCGCCGCCCGAGTTCGGTGCGCCGTGGTTCTGGTCGGACCGCTACGGCGTGCACGTCGAGGCCGTGGGGACCATGGATGCCCGGCAGGCGCCCGGCGCCCGCACGGTGCTGCGGGAGGCGGACGGCGTGCCGGTCGCGGCGTTCCTCGTCGCGGAGGACGGGCGCCTGCTGGGCGCCGCCGCGGTCGACCAGCCGCTCGTGGTCCGGGCGGCGCGGCGGATCATCGACCGGGGCCTGGTGCCCGACCCGGACCGGCTCGCGGACCCCTCAGTGGACCCGCGGAAGCTCGCCCGCTAGCCGCACCCGTTCGGGGCCTCATTCCACGGTGACCGACTTGGCGAGGTTGCGCGGCTTGTCGATGTCGTGGCCGAGGGCCAGGGCTGCGTGGTACGCGAGGAGCTGGGTCGGGATGGTGAGCAGGATGGGGTCCAGCTCCGGCTCGTTCTTGGGGACCTCGATGCTCTCCACCCCGGGCAGGTCCAGCCCGACCCCCTCATGGGTGATGGCGAGGACTCGGCCCTTGCGGGCGAGCACCTGCTCGGCTGCGGCGATGTTGCGCTCCGTCAGCTCGTCATCGGGGATGATCGCGATGGTGGGCATGTCCTCGTCGATCAGGGCGAGCGGGCCGTGCTTGAGCTCGCTCGTCTGGTACGCCTCGGCGTGGACGTAGCTGATCTCCTTGAGCTTCTGGGCCCCCTCGCGCGCCACCGGGAATCCGCGCACGCGTCCGATGTAGAACGCGCTCTGCGCCGAGGCGATCCGCCGGGCGACGGCGGCGACCTTGCCCTCCGCGTCCAGGATCTGCTGGATCTGGGCCGGGATGGCCTTCAGGCCGCGGAGGATGCGCTGCCCGTCGGCGTGCGAGAGGTCATGCAGGCGGCCCAGGTGCAGCGCGAGGAGCGCGAACGCCAGGCCCATGTTGGTCAGGGCCTTGGTGGACGCGACGGCGACCTCGGGTCCCGCGTGGAGGTAGATGCCACCGTCGACCTCGCGGGCGATGGTCGACCCGACGACGTTCACGAGGCCGATCACGCGGCCTCCCTTGCGGCGGATCTCGTTGACCGCGAAGGCGGTGTCGGCCGTCTCCCCGCTCTGGCTGACGGCGACGTAGAGCGTGTCGTGCTCGATGATCGGCTGGCGATAGCGGAACTCCGAGGCCGGTTCGGCGTCGGCGGGGATGCGGGCGAGCTCCTCGATGAGCTGCGCGCCGAGCTGGCCGACGTAGTAGGCCGAGCCGCAGCCGAGGATCTTGACGCGCCGGAAGCTGCGGAGTTCGCGGGGCTCGAGGCCGAGACCGTCGAGGCGGGCGGTGGCGAAGCGCTCGTCGAGGCGTCCGCGCAGGCACGTCTCGGCGGCGGCGGGCTGCTCCTGCATCTCCTTGAGCATGTAGTGCTCATGCCCCGAGAGTTCGAGGTCCTCGGCGGCGACCGCGATCTCGACCGGGACGCGGTCCGTCTCATTCGCGGCCCGGTCGAAGGTGCGGAAGCCCGAGGAGGTGACCGTGGCCAGCTCGCCGTCCTCGAGGTGCACCACGCGGTTGGTGTGGCGGACGAGGGCAGCGACGTCGCTCGCGACGAACATCTCCTTCTCGCCGACGCCGATGATGAGCGGGGACCCGCTGCGGGCCACGACGATCCGGTCCGGGTGCCGGCTGTCCACCACGGCGAGGGCGTAGGTGCCGGTGATCCTGCCCAGGGTCTCGAGGAGGGCGGCCTCGAGGGTCTCGGCCTCGGAGCGGGCGATGAGGTGGGCGATCACCTCGGTGTCGGTGTCGCTCGCGAGCGTGACGCCGGCGGCCCTGAGGGAGGCCCGGAGGTTGGCGGCGTTGTCGACGATGCCGTTGTGCACCACGCTGATCCGCCCGTCGGCGCTGCTGTGCGGGTGGGCGTTCCGCTCGGCGACGGGCCCGTGGGTCGCCCAGCGGGTGTGGCCGATGCCGACCTTGCCGGCCAGGCGCTTGGGCAGGGCCGCCTCGAGGGCGCGGACGCGGCCCACGGTGCGCACGAGCGTCGTGCCGTTCGTGCCGAGGACGGCGATGCCGGCCGAGTCGTAGCCGCGGTACTCGAGCCGGGCCAGTCCTTCGATGAGGAAGGGCGCGGCGGCCTCCGTGCCGATGTAGCCGACGATTCCACACATGGTGCTTCTCCCTCTGGTCGCCGCACCCCGGGGCCGGGTGTGCGGATGGTGGGTGCCGCCCTCAGCCGTAGACGATGCGGCGCAGCTGGCGTTCGGTGAGCTGCGGCGCCTTCACCGGCCTCCTGCCGAGCTCGTCGGCGATGATCGCGAAGGCCTCGGCGTTGCGGGTGCCGTGGGTCTGGAGGTGGCTGTGCCGGCGGCGCACGTACTCCTCCACCGGCTCCCCGTACCAGGCGATGACGTCCTCGATCACGCGCGCCGCTTCTCCAGCGGTCAGACCCGTGCTCCCGGCGATGCGTCGAACGATTTCCTCATCAGGCACGCCACCGAGTGTGCCCCGCGGGACGTGTGGAAATCAAAAATCTGCCCGAAATCGGGCAGATATAGCTCAATCAACCGCCACGAGGGCGGCGTCGCCCCCGTCCAGCGGCGCGACCAGGAGCCAGCGGCCGGTGACGGCATCCCCGGGACGGCCGTGAATTCCGAGCCATCGGGCGATCCTCAGGGCTGCGCCGTCCCCCTCGGCCCCGGTCGGGGTGCCGTGCGCCGCGCGGACGCGCACGTCGGACTCCCGGACCGTCACGCCCTCGGGGCCGTGGTCCTCGAGCAGTGCCTGGGGCTGCTGCCCACGGGCGCCGCGGACGAGCGCAGCGCGTCCCACCGGGTCGCCGGCGGCGTCGTAGACCCAGCGGGTGCCGAGCACCGAGTGCTCCATCGTGCCGACGAGGACGTCGTCGCCGCCCGCGGGCTGGCGGCGCGCCCGACAGAAGCGGCGCGTGGCCGGCCTCCGAGCGGAAGCCTGCCACGCGCCGTCGTGCGCTGAGGGTGCCGGGCGCTACGCCTCGGCGCCGAGCGCCTCGATCGCGGCCTTGGCGGTCGGGTCGGCACCGGCGAGGAACTCGTCGATGCGCTCCGGCTCTCCCGGCTCGCCGAGGGCCGAGGCGGCGCGGCCGAGGGCATGCAGGGAGCGGAGGAAGCCCCGGTTGGGCTCGTGCTCCCACGGCACCGGCCCGGCGCCGCGCCACCCGCTCTTGCGGAGGGCGTCGAGGCCGCGGTGGTACCCCACGCGGGCGTAGGCGTAGGACTCGACGGTGCGGCCCTTCGTCCACGCCTCGTCGGCGAGGATCGCCCACAGGAGGGACGAGGCCGGGTGGTCGGCCACGAGCTCCTCGGCGGACTCCCCGAGGGCCAGGCCGCGGTAGACCTCCGTCTCGGCCGGCAGCCGGGTGGGCTCCGGGCCGAGGAGGTTGGTGCGGTGCTCCCCCGCCATTACTTGATGGACTTGCCGGCGGAGCCGAGCTGCTGCGCGGCCTCGACCACGCGGGCGGCCATGCCGGCCTCCGCGGCGGCACCCCACACGCGCGGGTCGTAGGTCTTCTTGTTGCCGACCTCGCCGTCGACCTTGAGCACGCCGTCGTAGTTCGCGAACATGTGGCCGGCCACCGGGCGGGTGAACGCGTACTGGGTGTCCGTGTCGATGTTCATCTTGATCACGCCGTAGGAGACGGCGTCCGCGATCTCCTGCTCGCTCGAGCCGGAGCCGCCGTGGAAGACGAGGTCGAACGGGTTGTCCCTGCCGATCTTGGCGCCGACCTGTGCCTGGATGTCCTTGAGGATCTCCGGGCGGAGCTTGACGTTGCCGGGCTTGTAGACGCCGTGGACGTTGCCGAAGGTCAGGGCGGTGATGTAGCGGCCGTTCTCGCCGGCGCCGAGGGCCTCGACCGTCGCGAGGCCGTCGGCCACGGTGCTGTAGAGCTTCTCGTTGATGGCGTTCTCGACGCCGTCCTCCTCGCCGCCCACAGCGCCGATCTCGACCTCGAGGATCATCTTCGCGGCGGCGGTGCGGGGCAGGAGCTCCTTAGCGATGCGCAGGTTCTCCTCGAGGGTCTCGGCGGAGCCGTCCCACATGTGCGAGTTGAACAGCGGGTCGCGGCCGGCCTTGACCTCGGCCTCGGACGCGGCCAGGAGCGGCAGGACGAAGCCGTCCAGCTTGTCCTTGGGGCAGTGGTCGGTGTGGAGCGCGATGTTGACGTCGTAGCTCTTGGCGACCTCGCGGGCGAAGGCGGCGAAGCCGAGGGAGCCGATCACCATGTCCTTGACCGAGGCGCCGGACCAGTAGGCCGCACCGCCGGTGGAGACCTGGATGATGCCGTCGGAGCCGGCCTCGGCGAAGCCGCGAATGGCGGCGTTGAGGGTCTGCGACGAGGTGACGTTCACCGCAGGGAATGCGTAGCCGCCGGCCTTGGCGGAGTCGATCATCTCTGCGTACTTCTCAGGGGTGGCGATAGGCATTGAGTGCTCCTCGACGGTGGGTCCACGCGTACCGCGTGTTATGGGCCACTGCCCATCCTAGCGACGGGCCCCACGCGTGGTCCCTCTCGGTCGCGGCAGATGACGGCGGCGTGCGGCCGGCCTACTGGAACGACGAGCGGGCAGCTGCGCCGTCCCCGGCGCCGGCCTCCCGCAGGAGCCAGGCGCGGACCTCGTCGGCGTCCGGGTACGAGGGCTGGGCGCCGTGGCGCGCTGTCCCGAGGGCGGCGGCGACGCAGGCGTAGCGGGCCGCGTCCTCGAGGCCGTCGCCGGCGGCGAGCCGGGCCGCGAGGGCGCCGGCGAACCCGTCGCCGGCGCCGGTCGTGTCCACCGCGTCCACCCGGAGTGATTCGATGTGCGCGATCCCGTCCGGCCCGAGCACCACCCCGCCACGGGGGCCGAGCGTCACGATCGACTGCTCGAATCCGAGGTGCGCCAGGCCGGCCCGCACGAGCTCCCAGTCCTGCGGCTCGGCGCCGAGGCCGTCCTGTCCGAGCAGCTGCCCGGCCTCCTGCGCGTTCACGAGCAGCACGTCGACGCAGGGCACCAGCTCGGCGGGGATGCTGGCGTAGGGAGAGAGGTTGAGGATCACGGCCGCGCCGGCCGCCCGCCCTGCCCGGGCCGCGGCGAGCACGGCGGCCTGCGGCACCTCGAGGCAGAGGCACACTGCGGCGGCCCCGGCGAACGCGGCGATGGGGGGAGCGGCCGCCTCGGCGACCTCGTCCGGGCCGAGCAGGGCATTCGCCCCCGGCACGATCACGATGCTGTTCTCGCCCTCGGCGTCGACGGTGATGCCCGCGACCCCCGTCGGCACCCCGCCGACCGTGCGGACCGAGGACACGTCGACGCCCGCTGCGGTGACTGAGGCCAGGAGCAGGCGCCCGTGGGCATCGTCGCCGACGCTCCCCACGAGCCGCACGGAGGCGCCAAGCCGTGCCGCGGCGACGGCCTGGTTCGCGCTCTTGCCGCCGGGATGGACGGCGAAGCCCGTCCCCGCGACGGTCTCTCCGGGCGCTGGCATCCGGTCCGCGGAGAAGACGAGGTCCGCGTTGAGCGATCCGACCACGACCACGGTGGAATCCATGCGGCCCATCCTAGGGTCGCCGCGGCAGACGGAAGCGGGGCGCACGACGCCGGTTCCCACCCGCCGTCGTGCGCCCCGCCGTGGGAGGCCCGCTCCCTCAGGAGCGGATCAGTGCGCCGCTGCCACCTGCTGGGCGAAGGCCTCGGTCATGCTGCCCACGCCGGTGACGTCGTCGTAGCCATGGGCCGTCGCGAGGGACGAGTCGTGGTCCATGCCGACCAGGTACGTGTTGCCGCTCACGGTGCTCGAGAAGGCGACGGCGACCGGGTCGGCCGGCGGGGCGACGTCGTGCTCGGCGCCGCCCTGGGCCGCGCCGTAGATCGCCGGGTTCGCGAAGCCGATGACCTTGTTGCCGGCCGCCTGGGCGATGGCCATCTGCGCCGCGGTCAGGGGCGAGGCGAGCGAGGTGCCGCCGTACGTCTCGAAGCCGAAGCTGCCCGTCTTGAGGACGTTGTCATTCGTGATGGGGCTCAGGCCGATCCGGTAGCCGGTGTACGGGTCGGCGAGGGATGCGACGTCCGGCGAGACGCGGTGGCCCTCCGCGAGGGCGGCCGGGACGACGCCGTTCTGGTACGCGGGCTGGGCGAAGACGGCGCTGGTGCCACCGCCGGCACCGAACCGGAACGGCCCGGGCAGGGATCCCGCGTAGACCAGGTTGCCCGTCGCGTCCTGCACCACGCGCTGGCGCGCGGTGCCCCACCCGGTCTCGAACTTGTAGGTGTCATCGGCGCCCACTGCGAGGCTCGTGCCGCCCACGGCAGTCACGTACGGGGAGCTGGCGGGGAAGTCGGGCGACGCGTATCCGAGGGCCGCGTGCTCGTCGCCGGAGTCGCCGCTGGAGAAGTACAGGCCGATGCCCTCCGCAGCCGCCTGCAGGTGGATGTTCTGCTCCCCCTGGAGGGCGTCCGGCGAGAGCGCCTCGCCCACGTTGCCGTAGCTGTTGGAGACGATGTTGGCGAGGTGCCCGTCGAGGATCGTCGACATGGCGATGTCCAGGCCGGCCCCGCAGTTGAAGCCGCCGACGTAGAGGATGTTGGCCCCAGGCGCGACGCCGTGGACGGCCTGGACATCCAGGGTCTGCTCCCCCTGCCAGCCGCTCGGCTGGGCGCAGAGGGCCTGGTCGAGGAACATCCGCGAGTCCGGGACGATCTGGCTGTACTGTCCCGGGGCGAGCGCGGGGACACCGCTGGCGGCGGCCCACGTGTTGGTGTCCGACTCGATGGTCGGCGAGGCGTACGCGTCGATGATCGCGACCGTCTGGCCTGCGCCGGCCCCGGTGCTGACTGTCCCCGGCGTGGACACGCCGTAGGCCCCCTGGAGCTGCTGGGGCGTGTACCCGCAGATGTAGGTCGGGAAGCTCGTGGCGCCGTAGGCCTCCGGCAGGGTGACGCTCTTCTCGCCCCACGAGGTGGAGCACGGAGCCGTCACCGGCGGCTGGATCGGCTTGCTGGCGTTGGGGGACGACGGCGACGCCTCACCCGCGGTGGGCGACGCCAGGGCCGGGCGGGTCAGCAGACGGCCCTGGTCGATCGAGACGGACTGGATGGACGCGGCGATGTCCGCGGGGAGCGAGGGCGCCGTCGCGGGGCCGATGAGGGTCTGGCCGCCGAACGAGTAGTCCTGCTCCGTGGTGCTGAAGACCTGGTTGATCTGGGCGACGGTGCCCCGGAAGACCACGTACAGGCGGCTCTGCGGGACGCCCATGATCACGAGGCCCTGCGACTTGAGCCAGTTGACGGTCGCGTCCACCGCGTCCTGGGTCGGGGCGTACTTCGAGATCCAGTCGGCGGGCTTGAGGTACTGGCCGTAGTCTGCGGTGCCGGGAGTGGAGACGGCGTCCGCCGCGGCCTTGGCGCCGGCGAGATCGGGGAGGCTGAAGTAGATCTCGCCCTCGACCGTCGTGTTGCTGAGCGGATTGCCCGTCTTGGTCCGCGATCCTGCCCAGGACGGGACCGAGCCCGGGAACGACTTCGAGCTCTTGGGCGGGGGGTTGGGCGGGGCGGCCGCCGCGCTCGTCGCGGCGAGCCCCACTGCGCTGGCCACGGCCGCGGTGACGGCCAGGGCGCGCAGGGAAAGCCGGTGGGAATTGTGATCTGGTGCCATGCTTCATCTCCCGTTCGGCCGGACACCCCAGTGCATCCGGCGTGAGCGACACTAGTTGCACTGAATGCCTTACAGGGAGTGTCCAGAAGCTGGGAGTTCGCCATGAGTTGGTGCCCGGCAGGGGCGCCCGGTAGGCTTGATAGTGCGCAGGGGAGTATCCCAAGCGCTGCACACGTCAGCACGTCGGGCGCCGGAGCCCGGCCGGGTGCAGCGGCCATCTGGAAGTCACAGGTGGTGGAGAGACTTGTGGCGATATCGCCTACCTGCGAAAGGGACATCCATGTCCGTCTCTCCCCTTGTCTGGGGTATCACCATCGTGGTGATCCTGGCCCTGCTGGCCTTCGACTACTTCTTCCACATCCGCAAGGCGCACGTGCCCACGCTCAGGGAAGCGGCCGTGTGGTCCTCGATCTACGTGGGGGCCGCGATCGTCTTCGGCCTCGTGGTCTTCGCGTTCGGCGGCGCCACGATGGGCAGCGAATACTTCGCCGGCTTCATCACCGAGAAGGCCCTCTCGGTGGACAACCTCTTCGTGTTCCTCGTGATCATGGCGAGTTTCCGCGTGCCGCGCGAGGACCAGCAGAAGGTCCTCCTGTTCGGCATCGTGTTCGCCCTGATCGCCCGCTCGGCCTTCATCTTCGCCGGCGTCGCCCTGATCAACGCGTTCTCGTGGGTGTTCTACATCTTCGGCATCATCCTGCTGATCACCGCCGGCAACCTGCTCAAGGGCGAGGACTCCGGCGAGGACGAGGCGGACAACTTCATCATCCGGCTCGCGCGGAAGCTCTTCCACACCTCCGAGCACTACGACGGGGACAAGCTCTTCACTGTGGAGAACGGCAGGCGCGTCCTGACGCCGATGCTCCTGGTCATGGTCGCGATCGGCGGCACCGACCTCCTGTTCGCCCTCGACTCGATCCCCGCGATCTTCGGCCTCACCCAGAACCCGTACATCGTGTTCACCGCCACGGCGTTCTCCCTCATGGGCCTGCGCCAGCTGTTCTTCCTCCTGGACGGCCTGCTGGACCGCCTCATCTACCTCTCCTACGGGCTCGCCGCGATCCTCGCGTTCATCGGCGTCAAGCTCGTCCTCCACGCGCTGCACGAGAACAACCTGCCCTTCATCAACGGCGGCGAGCACGTCCAGGTCTTCGAGATCACCACGGGCCTGTCGCTCACCGTGATCATCGGCGTGCTGGTCGTCACGATCGTCGCCTCGCTCTACAGCAGGGAGGGCAAGGCGCACGCGGCCGTCAACAACGCCCGCCGGCACGCGGAGAGCTACCTCGACCTCGAGTACACCGCCGATCTCACCGAGCGCGAGCGGGTCTACCGCGCCCTCCTCGACGAGGAGCGGGACATCCTCGAGATGGACAGGAAGTACCGTGACAAGGTCAAGGACATCGAGGCGATCCGCGCCAAGGTTGCCGAGGCCCACGAGCGGCACGCGGACTTCACCGCGCGCTGACCCGGGGCGGGGATGCGGACGCGAACGGGCGGGAGGGCGATGGGCCGATGCAGCTGACCTTCGACGGCACCGTGATCGAGTGGCGCGGGCCGGCACCCTTCGTGTTCGTCCGTGTCCCGGACGAGGAATCCGAGGAGATCCATGCCGTGGCGAACGAGCTGACCTACGGCTGGGGCTGCATCCCTGTGGGGGTGCGGCTGGGCACCTCCGAGTGGACCACGGCCCTCATGCCGAAGGACGGCGCCTACCTCGTCCCGCTGCGCAAGGCCTTCCGCGAGGCCGAGGGGATCGAGGTCGACGACGTGGTCCCGGTCACCCTCACGCTCGGATGACCTAGCGGAGCGCCGCCTCGAGCTCGGCGAGCGAGGAGACCACGACGTCCGGTGCGGCGAAGTGGCTCGGGTACGGGCCGCCGTCGCGGTCCACCCAGGCGGTGCGCAGTCCCGCCCTGGCGGCGCCGTGGATGTCCCACGGATGCACCGCGACGAGCACCATGTCCTCTGCGCGGGCCCCGCAGGACTGCGCCGCGAAGGCGTAGGACGACGGGTGGGGCTTCCAGTTCGGCGCGTCCTCGACCGAGAGGAGCTTCTCGAACTCGCCGGAGATACCGGCCGCGGCGAACAGCTGCTCCGCGACCTTGGCCGACCCGTTGGTGAGGGTGACGAGCCGGTACCCGGCCGCACGCAGCGAGCGGACGGCGTCGGCCACGTCCGCGTGGAGGGGGAGGTCGCCGAGCGACCCTGCGAGGCGCCGCGCGGCCTCCCCCGGGTGGGAGATCCCCGCGGCGTCGAGGAGCGGCGCGAGGATCCCGGCGCCGACCTCCGCGAAGCCAGCGGAGTCGCCGGTGGCGGCGAGCGCGAAGCCGTCGCGCAGGAGTGCGGCGAACCACTGCTTCGCGAGGTGTGCCGGGGCTCCGACGTCGGCGAACCGCTGCGCCATCGGCGACATGTCGGACAGGGTCTCGTTGACGTCGAAGACGATGATGCTGGGGGCGGTGGGCATGGACGTAGCCTAGAACCATGGCAGGCGCGGTGCCCTATCTCAGCTGCGCGGACGCACCCCAGGCCATCGACTGGCCCGTGCGGCTCGGGTTCTCGGTCGTGGCCCGCCAAAACGACGGCGGCCGCGAATGGACCCTCATCCGTACCGACCCGGCGGCTAGGCGTACCGTCACCGGTCAGATCCTCACGACCGGTTCGCCGCTGTCCGCGGTGACCTCGATGCCTGCAAGATCGGGCGCGCCGTCTCCGAGGTGCGCGGCGTCCGAGCCCTTCCCGTGCGCGTGGATGCCTCCGGCAACCTCGAGCGAACCGAGGGAGCCCTCGACCTCGAGCGTCGTCACGCCGCTCCCCAGGGTCGCGAGCCGGCCGCCGATCGAGACCGACCCGATGTCCGCGCCGGCCTTGACGCTGAGCGCCACGGCCTTGAGGGACACCTGCACGCCCTTGACGAGGCTCGTACCCTCGCCGCCGCTCGTCGTCACGTCGCCGGAGACGACCAGGGATCCGAGCGGCTTGCTGACCTGGATGCCCACGGAGCCGTCGCCGGTCGTCTCGATGGAGGCGAACCGGGCCTCGCGCAGGGACCCGTCGTAGAGGTTGAACCCGCGGGCGCCGCTGCCCGTGGTGCGGATCCTGTCGGTGACCTCGAGGAGGTCGATGTCCCCGAAGTTGACGAATCCTATGCCGCTGGGCCCGTTCGAGGTCACCGGCGCGTGCGCCCTCCAGACCCTGACAATCCCCCAGTTGTCCAGCACCATGTCATTCTGCCCGTAGGTCGTGACCGGCCCCGCGGTGACCACGCTGTCCACGGTGGCGCCGGAGATCACGAACACGCCGCCCGAGATGAGGTCGGGCGTGCCTTCGGGGATTCCGCCGCGGGTGTGGATCTCTCCGGTGCGCAGCTCCCCCACGGAGAGCACCCCGCCGTCGGCCCTGCCGGCCCAGTCGCCGTGGCCGCCCACGAACACGCCGCTGCCGCGCACCGGCGCCTCACGGGTTCCCACCGCGACGTCGAGCACCTCCGCGGTGATCGTCACCACCGATTCCGGCTGCCGGTTCCAGACGGTCAGCGCCCCCTGGAGCGCCTCGACGCCGAAACCGTGCGGGCGCAGCGGGCGGCCGCGCACGTCCGCCGCCTCGATGGTGAGGCCCTCGATCTGCACGTGGCCGGCGCGGACGGCGTCCTCCGCCACGAGGTACACCTGGCCCCTCGTCGTCACGCCGCGGAGCGTGAGCCGGCCGAGGTCTGGCACGGAGGTGTCGTTGAGGATGGCGACCTCATCCGGTTCGGTCAGGATCGTGACCCCGTCGAGGGTGTTGTCCGAGGACAGCCGCACGCCCTTCGCACCGAAGCGCAGCGTTCCGCCGCGCAGCGTGGCCCCGGGCGGCAGGGTGATCATAGGCGAGCCCGTGATCACTCCGTCGACGTCGATCTCCAGTACACCCGAGTCCAGGGCAGCTGCGAGTTCTTGGGCGGTCGTGACGGTGGTGCTGGCCATGGAGAGCTCCTTGCCTCGATGTTGCCGATCCCCACGGACAGGTGCCCCCCGACCACACCTTAGGAGTGCAGCGCCCCGAAGGCCACTACCCGGCGACCTGCCCGAAGACCCAGCGCCGCACCCACGCGTGCATCGCGATGGCGGCCGCCGAGGCGGCGTTGATGGAGCGGGTCGACCCGAACTGCTCGATGGAGAGGGTGGCCAGCGCCGCCGCGTGCACCTCCGCCGTGAGGCCGGGGCCCTCCTGCCCGAAGACGAGCACGCAGCGGCGGGGGAGCTCGTAGGTCTCGAGGGGCACGGAGTCGGGGAAGATGTCCACGCCGAGGATCGGCAGGTCCTCGCCGCGGGCCCACTCGACGAAATCCTCGACGGTCGGATGATGGCGGACGTGCTGGTAGCGGTCGGTGACCATCGCGCCGCGGCGGTTCCACCGCCGTCGCCCGATGATGTGCACCTCCTTGGCCAGGAACGCGTTCGCGGTGCGCACCACGGTGCCGATGTTGAGGTCGTACTGCCAGTTCTCGATGGCCACGTGGAACTCGTGCCGGCGGGTGTCCAGCTCGGCGACGATCGCCTCGTGCCGCCAGTACCGGTACCTGTCCAGGACGTTGCGGCGGTCGCCGTGCTCGAGCAGTTCGGGGTCCCACTCCTCGCCCTCGGGCCATGGACCCTGCCAGGGCCCGACGCCCACCTCGTGCTCCACGGTCACCTGATCTGCCACCGGACAAGGGTAGGACGAAATCCCCACGAGATATTGTCAACAATTTTGTGTGCACCTATGCTCGTCCTCATGATCATCGACATCCACGGCCACTACACGACCGCGCCCCCCGCTCTCGGGCAGTGGCGCGACCGTCAGGTCGACGCGGTCGGCCGCGGCACCGCGGAGCCGGACCCGGCAGAGCTGCGCATCAGCGACGACGAGCTGCGCGAGAGCATCGAGGCGAACCAGCTCAAGTTCATGGACGAGCGCGGGATCGAAGTCACGGTTTTCTCCCCGCGGGCCTCGTTCATGGCGCACCACGTCGGCGGGTTCGGGACCTCGTCGGCGTGGGCGACGATCTGCAACGACCTGTGCCACCGCGTCAGCGAGCTCTTCCCGGAGCGGTTCGCCCCCGCCGTCATGCTCCCGCAGTCCCCCGGCGTGGACCCGGCCACGTGCGTGGACGAGATCAAGCGGGCCGCGACCGAACTCGGGGCCGTCGCCGTGAACCTCAACCCGGACCCCTCGGGGGGCCACTGGAGCGCCCCGCCGCTGACCGACCGCTCCTGGTACCCGGTGTATGAGGCGCTCGTGGAGCACGGGCTCCCGGCCATGGTCCACGTGAGCACGAGCGTGAACCCCTGCTTCCACACCACCGGCGCGCACTACCTCAACGCGGACACGACGGCGTTCATGCAGCTGCTCCAGGGCGACCTCTTCGCCGACTTCCCCGACCTCAGGCTCGTCATCCCGCACGGCGGCGGCGCGGTCCCCTACCACTGGGGGCGCTTCCGCGGGCTCGCGCAGGCGCTCGGCAAGCCGGAGCCGGAGGAGCACCTCCTGGGGAATGTCTTCTTCGACACGTGCGTCTACCACCAGCCCGGCATCGACCTCCTGCTCGAGGTGATCCCGCACGGGAACGTGCTCTTCGCCTCCGAGATGATCGGCGCAGTGCGCGGCATAGATCCCCGCACGGGCCACCACTTCGACGACACGCGCCGCTACGTCGAGGCGGCCGGCCTCACCGGCGAGGACCTCGCCGCAGTCGAAGAGGGCAACGCCCGCCGCGTCTATCCGCGCCTCGACGCCCGCCTCGCCGCCCAGGGCCGCTGACCGCCCGGCCCTGCCCCGCCCGCCTCACTGCCCCGCCACCCCCGCTGTCCCGCCCGCCCGCCCGAGGAGAACCCCCGCACCATGTACGAGATCGGAGTCGTGCACCGCACGATCACCCGCGCCGAGGCCGCCGCGGTGAAGGCGCTGGCAGCGTTCGGCGTCGCCACCGTCCACGAGGCGATGGGCCGCACCGGGCTCATGCGCCCCTACATCCGTCCGGTCTACGGGGGTGCGGCCCTGTGCGGGACCGCCGTCACCGTCCTGCTCCAGCCCGGCGACAACTGGATGTTCCACGTCGCCGTCGAGCAGCTCACCCCCGGGGACGTGCTCGTCGCGGCGTGCACCACCGAGTGCGAGGACGGCTTCTTCGGCGAGCTGCTGGCCACCTCGGCCCGCGCCCACGGCTGCGCCGGGCTCGTGATCGACGGCGGCTGCCGCGACGTCGACGCGCTGCGCCAGATGGACTTCCCCGTCTTCAGCCGGGCGGTCAACGCCAAGGGCACCGTCAAGGCGACTCTGGGCTCCGTCAACGTCCCGGTGGTGTGCGCCAACGCCCTCGTGCACCCGGGCGACGTCGTGGTCGCGGACGCCGACGGCGTCGTCGTGGTCCCTGCCGGCCGCGCCGCCGAGGTGGCCGAGGCCGCCGCGCGGCGCGAGGAGAACGAGGAGGGCAAGCGCGCCCGCTTCGCCGCGGGGGAACTCGGCCTCGACATCTACGGCATGCGCGAGAAGCTCGACGCCGCCGGCCTCCGCTACCTCGACTGACCCGAAGGACCCATGACCACGCTCTTCGAGAAGACCCCCGGCTGGCTCGACTGGTACGCCTCACCCTCGGCGCCCGCCTTCACCCTCCCGCCCGGCGCAGTGGACGCCCACTGCCACGTCTTCGGGCCCGCCTGCGAGTTCCCCTTCGCGCCGGAGCGCAAGTACACCCCGTGCGATGCCGGCAAGGACCAGCTCTTCGCCCTCCGCGACCACCTCGGCGTGAGCCGCAACGTGATCGTCCAGGCCACCTGCCACGGGACCGACAACAGCGCCATGGTGGACGCCGTCCGCTCCGCCGGCGGCCGGGCACGCGGCGTCGCGACCGTCCGCCCCGACGTGCCCGAGGCCGAGCTCGCCCGCCTCCACGAGGCCGGCGTCCGCGGTGTCCGCTTCAACTTCCTCAAGCGCCTCGTCAGCGCCGCCCCCCAGGACCAGCTCACCGAGATCGCCCGGAAGGTCGCCCCGCTGGGCTGGCACATCGTCATCTACTTCGAGGCCGCAGACCTGCCCGACCTCGAGCACTTCTTCGCGTCGCTCCCGACGCCCCTCGTGGTGGACCACATGGGCCGCCCCGACGTCTCCCAGCCCGTGGACGGGCCGGAATTCACGCGCTTCCTCCGCTTCGTGGAGCGCCACGACGTCTGGGTCAAGGTCTCGTGCCCCGAGCGGCTGAGCCTCACCGGGCCGCCCGCGCTCGACGGCGAGCGGGACGCCTACCGCGACGTCGTGCCCTTCTCGCGGCGCGTCATCGCGGAATTACCCGACGCGGTGCTGTGGGGCACCGACTGGCCCCACCCCAACCTCACGGACCACATGCCCGACGACGGCCTCCTCGTCGACGTCATCCCGCACATCGCGGTCACGGCTGAGCAGCAGCACCAGCTCCTCGTCGCGAACCCGATGCGCCTCTACTGGCCCGACGAGGCCGTCTAAGACCCCCAAGAACCCTAGGAAGGGCTTCAGTGTCCTCTTGGAACGTGTCGTCTCCCCTGAGGGGCCTTCCTGCTCCGGCGCCAGAAGGCCGGGGCGGCGCGTAACCTTTCGGGGGCGCCGGACGATTACAGCGGTGGACGTCGGATCGGAACCTGTCCCCCATCGAGTTGCGATCCGGCGGACACTGTCCACTGCAGCCGGGCCGGAGCCCTCCCCCAGACGCTCCGACCCGGCTGCGGGTCACTTCACTGGCACTTGCCCGGGTTGGCGGTGCACCACTGCTCGTACTGGGCCACGTAGCCCTGGTGCT